>NZ_SMAB01000003.1 GCF_004342885.1 Tepidibacillus fermentans | reverse complement strand
CCAAACAGTAGTGCGGTAGCCTGTGCATAGCGTACAAAAATAGGATGCTGATATTATTAGTATTAAAGCTTGATCGAGAAAAACTTGACACAAACGATGCAGTAACTAGACTCGACTAAAGAGGATTGAAACAGTAACTATATCACTTACCAAGCATTAAAACGGCAGGATGCAGTAACTAGACTCGACTAAAGAGGATTGAAACATAAAATTTCGTACCAATTTTAACTTCTGCATCAGGGATGCAGTAACTAGACTCGACTAAAGAGGATTGAAACATCCAAAACATTTCAGTTTCGATATAATCATCGGTTGATGCAGTAACTAGATTTGACGAAAGAGATAGAAAAGAAGTAACAAAGATTGGTAAAGATGATGAAGGACGGTATTTTTCGTGAAACTATTCCAATACTTCCTCGATGAATACCGTTTTCTCTTTAGCCAAATCGATTTCCATTGCTTCAATTTGATTTGAATTCTGTTCTTTTAAGAGTCGTATTATAGGGCGGGTTGGTAATCCTTTGTGTTGTCCCACAACAATACCGATTTCGTTTGTAGATAATCTTACCGTACTCCCATTTGGATAGGTGGCTATGGACTGTAAAAACTGCCAAACGATATCATGTTCGAAAAAATGATTGGTAAGGCCCATGATTTTTTCCAACGCTTCGTGTGGTTTGATTCGTATATTTCCCATATGTGGGTTTACAAGATTGTCATAATAATTCGCTAAGCCTACAATCTTAGCATATAAATGAATCTCATCCTTTTTTAACCCTCGCGGTGAGCCTTTGCCATTCATGTATTCATGATGTTCTAACGCAACAATCGATGAGACAGCATTGATCTCCGGCTTTTTTCTTAAATAATAAAATCCTCTCCATGTATGTTCGTTAACATTATCATGTTTTAATGTTAATTTATCTAAAGCCTCATCAGGGATGACTTTGCCAATGTCATGAAAAAGGGCTCCTAATGCCAATTCTTGTAATTGATTTCGGCTCATTTTTAAATTGATACCAATAATTATAGATATGATACATACGTTGACAGAGTGGATAAATAATTGATTATCTTTAGTTAATATGTCACCAAGAAATACAAGATTATCTTTATTTTTAAGAATTTCATCTATTAATTCACTCGTATTATTTTGCAGTTCCTTCATATTTAACTCTTTACCTGTTTGAATACATTTTACAGATTCAGAAAGTACACCAATTGTAGCTCTTTTTGTTTCTTCAGAAACTATATCTTCCACCTCAATATCACTAAAGCGATCGTCTTTAATATAAATTGCAGTGATTCCTAATTGTTTTAATTTCAGAATGATTTGTTTTGTCAATGAAACTCCATTACGTAATAAAATTTTTCCATCCATAGAATAGATGTTTTTGCCAAGAATTTGTCCTTCTCTTACACTTCCAATTGTTGTATATCTCATGTCTTCCTCCAAAAAAGCTGTATTACAAATATCGTAACATATTCAGTAAATATTGATAAAGTGTAAACAATCATTTTCTCTCATTCATATTTAAAAAGGCATAGTCAGAACATAGTTATGCCCTTTAGGAAGGTTTCTATCGTTTTACAACTTGTTTTATAATGTTATACTACTATGCATTTCTTATTTCTATTTTTCTTAAAACAATTTACGATAAATTAGAGGTGGAAAAGGAAAAAATCCATAAAAGATTAAAATTAAATTATCAATATTTTTAAATAAATTGAAAAATTTGCTGCTTTTTTTGTTATTATTAATCATAAATATGAAAAAGAAGTGAGTGATCGTTTTGGAAAAGAAAGAGATTGAATTTTTAGAACTTTTGGAAAAAAATGGGAGGATGGAAGTTGAGACTCTAGCCAAATTACTAGATATGGATGTAAAAGAAATCGAGAAAATGATGGATAAGCTAGAGAAGGAGAAGATTATTCTTGGTTATTCGGCGATTGTGGATTGGGCAAAAGTTTTAGATTATGAAGGAGTTACCGCAATGATCGATGTAAAGGTAACACCCAAGCGAGGAGTGGGATTTGATAAAGTAGCAGAGAGAATCTATCGGTTTCCTGAGGTGAAAGCAGTATATTTAATGTCGGGGGCGTATGATTTATCGGTCTCTGTTCAAGGGAGAACGATGTCTGAAATTGGCCGATTTGTTTCAGAAAAGTTATCAACGCTTGATTCTGTTATATCTACAACTACCCACTTTATTTTGAAGAAGTATAAGCATGATGGGGTCATATTTGACCATGAAGAAGATGACAGAAGAATTGTGGTGACACCATAATGTCAACTAAGCAAAAAACGTATCTATCAAAAACAGTTGAGCAACTGAAACCTTCAGGTATTCGAAGGTTTTTCGAGTTGGCATCAACGATGGATAATGTGATCTCGCTTGGGGTAGGAGAGCCAGACTTTGTAACGCCATGGAATGTAATAGAAGCTAGCTATCATGCACTTGAACAAGGGTATACTGCTTATACCGCGAATGCTGGGATGATTGAATTACGAGAGGAAGTAAGCCGGTATTTAAAATCGAATTACGAGGTTGAATATAATCCTGAAAACGAACTGATTGTAACGGTTGGGGCAAGTGAGGCGATTGATCTTGCTTTAAGGGCGATCATAAATCCAGGAGACGAGGTTATTGTTGTTGAACCGAGTTTTGTTGCATATTCACCTATTGTATCCTTAGCAGGTGGATTTCCAGTACCTGTACAAACGGATTCTAAAGATGCTTTTAAGCTCCAACCAGAACAAATAGAAAAAACCATTACCTCGAAAACAAAGGCCATTATTTTGTGTAATCCAAACAATCCAACTGGAACGGTTCTAGGAAAAGAGGAACTTATAAAGATTGCTTCCGTCGTTGAAAAATATGATTTAATCGTATTATCTGATGAAATCTATGCTGAACTTACTTACGATGAAGAATTTACAAGTTTCCCATCGATTAAAAGAATGAAAGAAAGAACTATTTTAATTTCTGGATTTTCTAAAGCTTTTGCTATGACAGGTTGGCGTTTAGGTTATGCAGCAGGACCTAAAGAAATTATTCAAGCGATGATAAAAATTCATCAATATACAATCATGTCTGCGCCAACAATGGCCCAACATGCAGCTATCGAAGCTCTGACAAATGGAGAAAGAAGCGTAAGAGAGATGAAAAAAAGCTATAGGCAACGAAGAAACTTTGTTGTTCATTCGTTTCATGAAATGGGACTTTCTTGTCATATACCTGGTGGAGCATTCTACGTTTTCCCTTCCATTTCTGAAACAGGATTAACATCTGAAGAATTTGCAGAACAACTTTTACGAAAAGAAAAAGTTGCAGTTGTACCGGGAAATGTCTTTGGAAAAAGTGGGGAAGGTTACATCCGATGCTCTTATGCGACATCGATGAAACAATTAGAAGAAGCAATGAAACGGATAGCAAGATTTGTTTCAGAATTTAAAAAGTAGTTTATTAAGGTTCCAAAGATAACAGTTGGGAGGGGTTTAATGGAAAAGCAAAAAATTAGCCAAAGTGATTTGGCGTTTTTGAAACAAGAACTTAATAAGCATAAATCCCGAGGAATCATTTCAGAGAAGCAAGTAGATACAATCATAGAATCTTATCAGGTAAATGGAAGTATTAGTTTTATTAAGGTTCTTGTTACTGTTGGTTCAATTTTAATGGGTCTTGGCATTTTAAGTTTAATTGCCAGTAACTGGATCTATATGGGGAAAGTTTTTAAATTTTCTTTGATTATTATTGCATACCTTGTTACGCAATGGATTAGTTTCCGTATTCGTGAACATTATCCCAAAACGAGCCGAAGTTTAACTTATTTAGGGGTCTTGATTTTTGGCGCTGGAATATTTTTGATTGGCCAAATGTTTAATTTTGGTGGCCGTTTTACAAATGCGTTTTTCATGTGGGCATTAGGAATTTTTCCATTGCTGATTTATTTAAAAGATCAATGGATGTTTACGTTTCTCCATTTATTACTCTTGGTTTATTTAAATGGTCAATTTGTGTATGGCAGTATCCCTTTTTCCTTGTTTTTGATTATTCCCATTTTATATAGATTGCAACGATATTTTACATTAAAAGAAAACCTATTTTTAACCAATATAATCACGTTAAATTTTATTTGGCTTCTTTTAGCTGAAGGATTTCATGTGAAAACAGAACTCATCCTTATCATCTTTTTTGTCATTGGGTTATTGATGTACTTTTTCCCTATTTCTTACTATCCTAAGATCTTTCAGACGCAGGGAAATATCTTGTTTGGGGTAACTGGTGTCATTTTAACATTGGATTGGATTTGGAAGGACTTTGACTTTGTTCAAGCCCTCCATTTGCCCAACTATTTTTCCATTCATATCCTTTTTGCAATCTTTTATTTTCTTCTCCTTTTGTCTTTGGTTAGGAAAAATAATTTATTCGCCTTGCTTTTTATTGGAATTACCATTTTAAGATTTTATTTTGACGCCATGTACGATTTTCTACCTAAATCGATCTTTTTCTTTACAGGGGGCATCTTATTATTAGGTTTTGGTTTTTATTTTGAACGGAAACGTAAAGAATTAGGGAGGGAACCAAGATGAGGAATAGATCGACAATATTCTTTTACATTGTGATGATTGTTCCAGTTCTCATTTTACTATCAATGAGTTTCCTTCCTACTATGACGTATTTTTTTGGTGAGGAAATTTTGCTAAAAACAAAACCCTTAGATCCAAGGGATCTCTTTCGGGGAGACTATGTATCTTTAAGATATGAAATCAATGATGTTCCTTTCAATCTTTTCCCTGAAGAATTGAAGTCAGGGAAAGAGTTTAGTAAGTTTAGGGACAAAGATTTGTATGCTATCTTACAAAGGAAAGGCAATTTTTATACGGTTGAAAAAATTAGCTTTACCAAACCTAACCATCCCTATTATTTAAAAGCTAAAGTGAATCTCTATGGTCCATTAAATGAAATGTCTGCTCAAAACGTTTATGTGGATTACCAAATCGACCGTTATTTTGTACCGGAGAATACAGGGGAAGACCTAGAAAAACAAGCTAGGGAAGGGAATCTAGTAGCCAAAGTAAAGGTATGGCATGGTTATCCTTTATTAATGGAGGTACAAAAAATGCCATGAAGCATAATACTTCATGGCGATCTATCTATTTAAGATGCTGTTTTGATGAGACTAAGAACCTCTTGAGCTGTTTTGGCTGACATTAATTGATTTCTAAATTCCTCATGGATGAGTTTTCTTGATAAAGCTGCTAAAATCTGCAAATGTTCATTGCCTGCTTGTTCTTCGGGAACAGCAATTAAGAAAACCATGGAAACAGGTTGGCCATCTAGAGATTGCCATTCAGTGGGTTGAGCTAATCTTGCAAAAGCTAATCCAGGTTTGCTCACTCCTTTAGACTTTCCGTGAGGGATGGCTACTTGAAAGCCAATACCTGTAGACCCTTTTTCTTCTCTTGTAAATACGGCTTCAGTATATAGATTCACATCGGAAATATATCCAGCTTGGGCCATTTTATTTGCCATTTTGGAGATGACATCTTTTTTGTCTGTTGCTTCTAGAGATAATGAAATGGTCTCTTCTTTAATGAGTGTCGATAGATCCATAGATAAGACCTCCTATAAGTTAAATGGATTATTGTTCATTTTTCCTTGTTTTTAATACACTGACAAGAAGAGCTGTCACGATCGTTCCTACGATGATTGAAACGGTATACATGAGTAAGTTTCCTACTGCATTCGGAATAAATAGGACAAAAATTCCTCCATGTGGTGCTCGTAATGTAGCCCCAAAATACATGGATAAAGCACCTGTGACTGCTGAACCAGCGACTATCGCAGGAATGACACGAAGGGGGTCAGCTGCAGCAAATGGGATAGCTCCCTCTGTAATAAATGAAATTCCTAAAATTGAGGCTGCTTTTCCAGCTTCTCTTTCTTCATTTGTAAATTTTTTAGGTGCGATTAAAGTAGCCAACCACAGACCTAATGGTGGAGTCATACCAGCTGCCATAACGGCTGCCATTGGAGCAAAAACATTGCTACCTAATAAACCAACTGCGAAAGTATAAGCGGTTTTATTGACAGGACCTCCCATATCAAATGCCATCATTGCACCTAATATCAAACCTAGAATTACCGCATTAGCAGAAGATAGGCTGGTTAGCCATCCTGTAAGGGCATCCATGATCGATTTTACAGGTGTACCAATGACAAAAATCATTAATAAACCAACAATCAATGTAGAGAAGAATGGAATAATGAGGATAGGAACAAGACCAGCAAAGTTTCTTGGTAATTTAATATAGTCGCGCAACCATTTTGCCACATAACCTGCAAGAAAACCGGCGATGATCCCACCTAGAAATCCTGCACCTATTTTACTAGCTAACATTCCACCAACTAATCCAGGTGCCAATCCAGGTTTTCCAGCGATCGAAAAGGCAATATACCCAGCAAGAACAGGAACCATTAAGGCAAAGGCAGAACCTCCACCAATATCCATTAACGCTTTTGCAATCGGATTATAAGAAGGATCATTAGGGTCAAAAGCTTTGATCCCAAAGATAAAAGAGATGGCAATGATTAATCCACCAGCTACCACTAATGGCAACATATTGGAAACACCATTCATTAAATGTTTATATACACCTGTTCGTTCAGCACTTCTCTCAGCTTTGATAGCCTCAACTTGTTCACGATAGTCAACAGTTTTTGCTTTCATCGAGATTGCTTGCTCAATTAATCCATTTGCATCCTTAATAGCTTCAGCAACACCAACTTTGATGACATTTTTCCCCTTGAATCTTTCTTCATTTACATCAACATCTACAGCTAAGATGATGGCATGTGCTTCGTGAATTTCTTCTGGTGTTAACTCGTTTTCAACACCGACTGCTCCCCTAGTTTCTACTTTAATATCCACATTTTTTTGTTTTGCTGCTTCTTGGAGAGCTTCTGCAGCCATATAGGTATGTGCGATACCAGTGGGACAAGCAGTAACAGCTAAAATTTTCTTCATTGTAATCCACCTTTCTACATGTTGTAGCTACAAAAGTTTTTTAACATTGATTTTATGAATCGCTTGTTTTACTTCTTCTAGTGAACAAACTTCTGTGCCGGGTTTGGTTGCTGTAATCGTTCCGGCAGTTGTCACCCATTTTGCTATTTCTTCTAAGTTTTTATTTTCTAATAAAGAGTAGACTAGTGTTGCAACCATAGAATCTCCTGCACCAACTGTACTTTTTGGTGTAATTGGAAATGGTGTGATTCGATAAGCTTCTTTTTGATTTAACACAATAGCTCCTTTACTACCCATTGAAACGATAATAAGGGAAATACCTTGTTCAATTAGTTCTTTTCCAGCTTCTACAATTTTTTGATCAGTATCAAGTTTTCTTGTCAATAATTGTTCTAGCTCAAAAATGTTGGGTTTTATCGCGTAGGGTTTTGCTTTAATTCCTTCTCTTAGTGCTGCTTTATCTGCATCAAGAATCGCCTTTGCTCCTGCTTGATTGGCAAATTGGATCAATTCATAATAGGTTTGATCTGACGCACCTTGAGGAAGACTTCCAGCAAACACAATCACTGAATTTGATGAAAGGTAAGATCTCAACCGTTCTTTTAAATTTGTAATATCTTGATCCGATATTGGGAACCCAACTTCATTAATTTCGGTAGTGATTCCAGCTTCTTCATCTACAATTTTGAAATTGGTTCTGGTCTCACCAGCAACATGAATAAAATCAGTTTGAATGGCTCTCTCATTTAATTGATTGCGCAGCAAATTTCCTTGGTCTCCGGCTATGAAGCCAGTTGCCAAAACATCAACCCCAAACTTTTTTAACACCTTTGCAACATTAATTCCCTTACCTCCAGGATCGATTCGGATTTGGCTGGCTCGATTAAGACCACCCACTTCAAACCGTGGAAGGGTGATGGTTTTATCAATGGCGGGATTTAATGTCACTGTGATTACCGCTGGTTCCATTTTGTTTCCTCCTATGATACTGTGACAGTAACGACTTCAATACCTAATTTGATCAATTCTTTGACAGTGTATTCAGGAACAGCATCATCGATAATCAATTTGTCCACTTTATTGATATTTGCGAACTTAGCAAAAGCAATTTTTCCTATTTTGCTATGATCGGCTAATAAAAAGACTTGTTTTGATGATTCAATCATTTTCCGTTTTGTAGATGCCTCAATTAGATTCGGTGTCGTGAGACCTTCTTTGATATCTAATCCATTTGTTGCGATAAATGCTTTGTCGACTTTGATCGCTGATAATGCTTCCTCCGCTAAAGGACCCACTAATGCTAAAGTCTCTCTTCTTAGAAATCCACCAATAATAATCACATCAATTCCTTGAGAATCCTGTAACTCATGAGCAAAAATTAATGAATTGGTAACAACGGTTAACTTTTGAAACCGCTTTAATTCTTTTACAACATGAAAAATTGTTGTCCCTGAATCTAAAAGGATCGTATCTCCTTCTTTAATGAATTCAACAGCCCTTTTTGCAATCGCACCTTTTTCTAAAAAATATTGATCTTCTTTTTCCCGAAATGTTGGCTCAAAATTCACATTTTCAACCGAGATTGCCCCACCATGAGTCCTTTTTAGAAGCTTCAAATCTTCTAATTCTTTCAGATCTCTACGAATGGTTGACTCGGATACATTGAGATACTCTCCAAGTTCTTGGACGGAAGCTCTGGATTTTTTCTGAATATAATCAAGAATGAGTGCTTTCCGTTCTTCACTGTACAACTGCTAAAAACACCTCCCTTACCCTTTCTTGGTCAAATGTGATTGATTATAAGGAAATAATTGATTATTTTTGATTATTTCTGATTGTTTTTGATTATAACATGAAAATTTTTTCATTTCAATAGAAAAAATATGTGTCATATAGCAACTTCATTGGATTATCGATGTCTCAGAGATTTCCTTGCAAAAAAACGAGGAGATTGATATAGTAAATAATTGCTAGTTATTCGTTTTCGAGTATTACCAAAAATTGAACATGGGAAAAATAATATAAATATCATTCAAACTGAGGGAAAATATGATGAACATTGAATTGTTTGATTTTGATTTACCGGAAGAACTAATCGCTCAAACCCCACTTAAAAATCGTTCTGATTCAAAACTACTCACTTTAAATCGACGCACTGGAGAGATTCAACACCACCGTTTTAGGGGTATTATTGACTTTTTACATAAAGGCGATACCCTTGTCTTAAACGATACAAAAGTATTACCAGCCCGTTTAATCGGTCAGAAAAAAGAGACAGAAGCAAAGGTAGAAGTATTATTATTGAAGCAATTAGATGACAATCGTTGGGAAACCTTGGTTAAACCAGGAAAAAGACTACGACAAGGACATGAAGTCGTTTTTGGTGACGGGTTACTGACTGGAGTGATCGAAGATACGACAGAAGTAGGAGGAAGAATCATTCGTTTTCATTATCAAGGGATTTTCAACGAAATTTTAGATCAATTAGGGCAAATGCCCCTTCCTCCCTATATAAAAGAACAACTAGAAGATAAAGACCGCTACCAGACTGTCTATGCCAAACATTTGGGTTCAGCAGCTGCTCCAACAGCAGGATTACATTTTACCAAGGAATTGTTACAACAAATTGAAGAAAAAGGCGTTCAAATCGTATATATCACCTTACACGTTGGACTCGGAACCTTTCGTCCTGTGCAAACGGAAAATATCGAAGAGCATCATATGCATTCCGAATATTATCAGTTAAATGAGGAAGCGGCGAAGAAATTAAATGAGGCAAAAGAAGAGGGAAGAAGAATTATTGCTGTAGGGACTACTTCTGTTCGCACCCTTGAAACGGTCGTTAACAAAGAAACAGAACGATTTGAAGCAAAGGATGGATGGACGGATATCTTTATCTATCCTGGATATGAGTTTAAAGCCATTGACGCGATGATCACCAACTTTCATCTACCTAAATCCTCTTTAGTGATGTTGGTCAGTGCTTTTGCTGGTCGTGATACGATTATGAAGGCCTATCAAGAAGCGATTGATCAGCATTATCGATTTTTTAGTTTTGGTGATGCGATGTTTATTTATTAAGCATCAAGTGGCGGAATGAAAGGTAGGATAGAATGTCAGCTATACGTTATGAATTAATTAAAAAAGATAAAAAAACAGGAGCACGATTAGGACGACTATATACACCTCATGGGGTGATTGAAACCCCAATTTTCATGCCTGTTGGAACGCAAGCAACAGTAAAAACGATGAGTCCAGAAGAATTGAAACAGATGAATGCACAGATCATTTTGAGTAATACTTATCATCTTTTTCTAAGACCTGGTCATGATATTGTGAAAGAAGCAGGTGGTCTCCATCATTTTATGAACTGGGATCGCCCCATTTTAACAGATAGTGGGGGTTTTCAAGTTTTTAGTTTGAGTGATTTGCGCAAAATAACAGAAGAAGGAGTCCACTTTCGCAACCATTTGAGTGGAGAAAAATTATTCATAAGCCCAGAGAAATCGATCGAGATTCAAAATGCTCTTGGAGCAGATATCATTATGGCGTTTGATGAATGTCCGCCATACCCTGCTGATCGCGACTATGTGAAAAAATCTCTTGAAAGGACAACAAGATGGGCAGAACGCTCTTTAAAAGCTCACTCAAGACCCAATGATCAGGCTTTATTTGGAATCGTACAAGGAGGGGTGTATAAGGACCTAAGAGAGCAAAGTGCAAAAGAAATCACCTCTCTTAACTTCCCCGGGTATGCAATTGGCGGGCTTAGCGTAGGAGAACCAAAGGAGATGATGTTCGATATTTTGGAATATACCACTCCTTTACTTCCTGAGGACAAGCCTCGTTATCTGATGGGGGTTGGCGATCCTGAGTCTTTATTTGAAGGCGTTATTCGTGGAATTGATATGTTTGATTGTGTTTTGCCTACGCGAATTGCAAGAAATGGTACAGCAATGACCAGTCAAGGACGATTGGTGGTTCGCAATGCGAAGTATGCGAGAGACTTTGGCCCGATTGATCCAAAATGCAGTTGTTATACCTGTCAAAATTATTCAAGGGCATATGTTCGTCATCTATTAAAGGCAGATGAAATTTTTGGACTAAGATTAACCACTTATCATAATCTCTTTTTCTTGCTTAATCTGATGAAAAATATCCGTCAAGCGATTCTAGAAGATCGCCTTCTTGAATATAAAGAGGAATTCTTTGCGGAATATGGGAGAAATGAGTTACGAACTTTCTAGATTTTTGTTATGATATTTTGAAGAAAGGAGGGAATATCGATGTTTTTGGCTCAAGGAACTGCAGCAACACAGGGGAGTTGGTTAGCAACGTTACTTCCTTTTGTATTGATGTTTGTCATTTTTTACTTCTTATTGATTCGTCCACAACAAAAAAGGACGAAGCAGCGGAATGCCATGCTGGCTAGTTTAAAGAAGAATGACAAAGTCGTAACAATAGGTGGGATCTATGGAACTATCGTTGATCTTACGGATGACAAAGTGACTCTTCGTGTGAATGAGAGCATGAAAATCACTTTTGATCGTAATGCGATTAATGGGGTAGTAGAAAGTAAAAGTGAATAGACTTTTACATAAGAAGAAAGAGCGTAATCCTTTAGATAGGGGTTACGCTCTTATTATTATACTTGAAAATTGCTCGTTCAATTTCTTCGTAGTAGTGCTGGCTTGACTCTCACCTATTGGACTAAGCAGAGTAAACATTGTTTATCTCTTTGTACTTAGTTGATCCCCAATCTCAAATTGACTCTTTCCAGTGACCATGTCACTAAGACGTAATCCAGTGTAACTAGCGATGAAAGCCAGGATCACGCCAGCAACCATGTCTAATAGCCAATGAATTCCAAGGTAAAGAGTTGAGAAGACAATGATGATTGCACTAAATAAAGCAATCTTACTAAATAGTAGGTTCTTGGAACGTAATGCGATCAACGCAATCGTAACGGAAATGGATGTATGCAAACTTGGAAAATTATTGTCAATTCCTGAAAGTGGCCGATATTCTATATCAAAGTTAGGATAAACTTGGGGAATCAGAAATTGAACATGATGATCAAAATACCAGACCTCATAGATGGGAAAGAAAAGATAAAATGGGATTGCAATCATATAATTTAGCATCAATGCATAAATAACGGCGTAAAATAAACGGTGGTCTTCATTAATGTATACCACTAATGAAGAAACCATCATGGCTGGGAAAACGATGATATAAAAGAATGTAAAGATATAAGTTAAGGTATCATTTAAAAAGAACTGTTGAATAAAATAGATCCCATACCCTTCTAATTGTTGAATGACTGGTGTGAAATCCCCAACATTAATATTTTTTTCAAAGATTTGTTCCATTTTATTAAAATAAAGGATTAAAAAAAGAGCTAAAAATTGAATGAACATCTTTTTATTTGAAAACAATGTAGTAAAAGAATTTTTGATGATTGTGTAAGGGTTCTGGCGCAAAACAATCATAGAAATCAGAATCGTAAGGATCGTTGAGGCAAGAATGATGGTGTTCATGGAATGAAACATAAAAGACCTCCATTTAACACTTATATTTAAAAATTATATCATATCTGATTGGGGCTTAGTAGTATTATATGTTTTCATTCCAGAAACATCCACTTGTCTTTCAGAATTATCTTTTTGAATTTACGCCAACCATACCGCCAAAGGAACCAAAAAGAAAACTTAAGAGAAGGAGTGCCAATAAACGAAGTTGGAAATCTAGGTTAAAACCTAGGAACCAAATGAGTGACAGTATGATTCCGTAGATTATCCCTGTGATCCCACCATAATACCAACCTCTAGTGCCTGCGATCTTACCACTTTTAAACCCACCGATGAGTAGACTAATCGCTGTCGTGATATAGATGAATATTGGAAGGCTCTGTTCAGATAAGGAAGTAAAATAGAGAATGAGCGTGAGTACAACTGTGCTTAGGATAACGATACTAAAAGTGTAAATAAGACCAGTTAAAATCGGATTGGAATATTTCTTTGTTGCATGATTTAAATTGGCTTTCATTCAATCATCACCTCCTCGTTCATAAATAAAGTGAAAAGAAATAGTTTGTACATTTTATGCAAAATTTTTTGCTTTATGTGAAGAGGGAAAATGGTTATAAATTCTTTTTCGAATGTTTAAACTATGATTTGAAACTCGAACAGGAAAAGGAGATTTAAATGGAAGTATTAACGGCTTTATTACGGACATTATTTATGTACTTTTTTGTCTTGATTGTTTTACGATTCATGGGAAAACGGGAAATTGGCAAATTATCCATTTTTGATCTAGTTGTCTCGATTATGATGGCAGAGATTGCGGTGATGGTGATTGAAGATACGGAACAACCGTTGTCAAAAGGCGTTGTTCCGATTCTTATTCTCATGGTCACACAGATTCTCTTATCTTATCTAACTTTAAAAAGTAAAAGACTTCGGGACCTTGTAGATGGGAAACCGTCTATTTTAATCGCAAATGGGAAGATTTTAGACAAAGAAATGGCTAGACAACGCTACTCTATCGATGATCTATTCACACAGTTACGGGAAAAAAATATTCAAAATATCGCAGATGTCGAATTTGCGATTTTAGAACCTTCGGGGAAACTTAGTGTCTTCCCCAAACCTTTTCACCAACCTGTTACGAAAGGAGACCTACAACTAAAGGGGAAAGAATATAAAAGCCTTCCTGTTCCTTTAGTTGCAGATGGTCAAATTTTGTTGGAGAATTTGCGGAAAATTGATAAGGACGAGCTCTGGTTAAAAAAACAGTTAAGAAACAAAGGATATTTAGACATTGGAGAAATATATTTTGTGAGTATCGATGATTCAGGCAATTTCTTTATTGATAAAAAGGATTCAAATTAAGGAAGAACCCGGCGAATAAGTGTCCCAAGCCAAGGAATCCGTTCTAAATCTTGCTTTTTTACCACTTTTAGGATCAACAATAAATAGAGATAGATGATCACACCAAGAATGAAAGAGATTAATAAACGTAAAATAATGTCGATTTGTTGAAGAGAATAAACGAAAAGGTAATAAGAAGCAAAACCCATGACGATTGCAGAAAGACTAATTGTCATCAATGGTTTAAGTTCAACGGTATAACCAATAATTTGGATAATACTACGGAAATGTAAAACAGTGACAAGAGCCATCCCTAGATTAATCGCGATTGCTACACCATCAATTCCTAAACTGGCTCTTGAGGCAAGTACTAAGATGGCGATGGTTTTAGCGGTGGCCCCAATCAGCGTATTGGTCATTGATTCTTTCGCATAATCTAATCCTTGTAAAGTAGAAGCTAGAGGGCGTTGAAGATACAAAAAGATGGAAAAAGGAGCCATGATCCGAATAAAATGTCCAACTTGCTGACTATTAAACAATAAGTAACTGATTGGATCAGCCAAAACAAACATCAAGATGGAGGCAGGTAAGCCAATCATATAAGCCATTTTTACAGCTTGATGTAAACGTTTATAGACAAGGAATTGGTTCTTTTGCGCTGCTGCCTCACTAACAGCAGGGATGAGTGAAACGGAAAGAGAGTAGGTAATCACCGTTGGAAAGTTAATGACTAATAATGCCATACCTGTTAATTGACCATATTGGGCAGTAGCTATTTTTGTACTGACTCCTGCTAAAGCTAGACTATGGGAGACTACGCTAGGTTCAATAAAATAGGCAAGGGAACCAATCAGCTGACTTGTGGTAACAGGAATGGCAATTCGGAACATTTTTGGATATAATTGATTGTTTTGGTTCAATAAAAGTCGTTTTCGAGTTGATATTTGTTTTTCTCTCTTTTGCATAAAGTAGTGAGTAATTAAAGTAAAGTTACCCGCAATTTCACCAATGACCATACCAAGCATTGCACCGGCAGAAGCGTATTCAACCCCTTTTGGTAAAAATGTGAGAGAAAGAATAATTCCAAAAACCATTCGAAAAATGGTTTCTATAATAGTTGAAGTCGCTGAAGGGATCATATTTTGTTTTCCTTGAAAATAACCTCGTAGGACAGAAGATACAGAAATAATTGGAATAATGGGAACAATCATGACCAGTGTGAAATATACCCTTTCATCCGTTAGAATATATTGACTGATGAGCGGGGCCAATAAGTAAAAGACGACAGAAATGCCGATTGAGAGAAATATGACAAGGATAAGAGCGATTTGCAAAATCTTTTGCGTCTGCCTCGTATCATTCTTTGCCTCCGATTCAGCAACCATCTTAGAAACCGCAATAGGTAAACCTGCTGTAACAATGGTGATTAAGAGAATTAAGGATGGAAATGCCATTTGGTATAAACCGATCGCTTCTGCACCGATTATTCTTGAAAGAACAATACGGTAGATGGTTCCTAATCCTCGCGTCACTAATCCAGCGATGACTAAGATCATTGCACCATGTATAAAGTTCTGTTTCATTGCCATGATTTCCACCCATTTCTTTATAGTTTTTAAGCTAGTCTAGATATATGAAAAATTGGCCAAACTCATGACAAAATGAAATTCTTTTTATTGCAGGAGGAAAAAAGCATTTTGATGGCGAAGTATTGTATAGTATGTATGCGTAAATCGAAGAAATTTTTTGAAAGTGGTGATTAAGGACATGGAAGGACTTGATCTTGAAGAATATGATCGCCAATTAGAAGCATTATGTCAAAGTAAGGCCGAAGAATTTCAATTAATGGGATATAAAGGAGTAACGGCTAAAGAGATTTGGCAGTGTGTTTCTGAAAAATATAAAAATGAGATCCCACCGTTACATCGAGTCGTCAATGATATTTTGTCATTAAAAGTGACGACGTTTATGAATTGGATGACGTTAAATGCTTTTAAGGGAATGAATCTAGACTAAAGACTAAATCGGCTTTTCAACCCACGAACCCTTTCATTGCACTGTGATATGGAAAAGGGTTATAATTTCCTTATTGAGTGAAAAAGGAGGATACTATGAATGATTCGCTGGAATAAACTTATTGCACTCATTGCCATCATCCTATCCCTTTCATTGCTAATGGCTTTTACGTCCAACTATGTAGTACGTCATATTACGTTAGGTCTCGATTTACAAGGCGGTTTTGAGGTGTTATATCAGGCTTCTCCGTTAGAAGGAGAAAAAGTAACTAGCCAAGGGTTAAAAGATACGGTTCGTGCGATTGAAAGAAGGATTAATGTACTTGGGGTGACAGAGCCTGAGATCAATATCGAAGGCCAAGATCGAATTCGTGTCAAACTTGCAGGGGTTACCAATCAAGATGCTGCAAGGGAATTGCTAGGAAAGCCAGCTCGACTTACTTTTCGAAATGTGAATAACGAAATTTTACTAGATGGAAAAGATTTGGTTCAAGGTGGAGCAAAAGTAGATGTAGATACTCAAACCAATCAACCAGTCGTCCAGTTAAAACTTAAGGATGCGAACAAATTTAGAGATATTACGAGCAAATATCTTGGACAACCCATTGGTATTTATCTTGATGAGGATTTAATTACAAATCCAACGGTTCAATCTGTCATTACTACAGGGACGGCTGTGATTACTGGACAAGAAAGTGTAGAAAAGGCTCAAGAACTTGCTGATTTATTAAATGCTGGAGCTTTACCACTTCAGCTGAAGGAGATCCAATCGCAAAGTGTAGGGGCAAGTTTAGGGATGCAAGCCTTACAATTAGGAGTGAAGGCGGGTATCATTGGTACCGTACTCATTTTATTATTCATGATTTTGTATTATCGATTACCTGGGTTTATTGCAAGCTTTACACTTGTTTTCTATATTTATCTCATTCTTGTTGTATTCTGGCAAATGCATGTAACACTCACTTTACCAGGAATCGCTGCACTGGTATTAGGAATTGGTATGGCTGTTGATGCCAATATCATTTCTTACGAAAGAATAAAAGAAGAATTAAGAGCTGGTAGAAGTCTCATGTCTGCGATTCGAGTAGGATATCAACGTTCGTTTGCAACAATTCTCGATTCGAACTTAACAACGATTATTGCTGCACTTGTTCTATTCATTATCGGTGAATTCGGTCAGATCAAGGGTTTTGCGATTACGTTAATTGTTAGTATCCTCGTAAGTATGGTAACTGCTGTTTTTGGTGCAAGATTGTTAATCAACTTGTTTGTCAAATCGAATCTTACATCCAAAACATGGCTCTTTGGCGTGAAGGAGGCTGAGATTCGTGAACTATAAATTTGAATTTGTAAGACATCGCAATATTTTCTTTGCTATTTCTGGGATTATTACGATATTAGGAATCATCTCATTACTTATTTTTGGTCTGAATCTAGGAATTGATTTTAAGAGTGGGTCTCGGCTTGACATTCATATTGGTAAAGCTTTTACAGATACAGAAGTGAAGACATTATTAAAACAAGCAGAAGATCAAGCGAAGGCAAAGGGATTTCAAAATGTGAACTTAAAACCAACAGTTATTCGGACAGCCGGAAACAATAATGAGATTGCTGTTGCTCGCTTTGATCAAACCGTTTCTAAAGATGTACTACCGATCATTCGTAGTGTTTTTCAATCAAAATATGGTTCAAAAGTAGATATTCAAGAGAGTACGGTTGACCCAACGATTGGTAGGGAGTTAGCGAGAAAAGCAATCTATTCTGTGTTATGGGCTTCCCTTGGAATTATTCTCTATGTAACATTCCGCTTCGAATATCGTTTTGCGATTGCAGCGATCATTGCCTTGTTACATGATGCTTTTTTCGTCATTACTATGTTTTCGATCTTCCGTTTAGAAGTAGATATTACCTTTATTGCAGCAATTTTGACCATTGTGGGCTATTCGGTGAATGATACGATCGTTATCTTTGACCGAATTCGAGATAATCTGAAAAAGGCGAACATTAAGCGTATGGATCAGCTTGAAGATGTAGTGAACCTTAGCTTGAATCAAACGTTATCCCGTTCGATTAATACGGTACTTACTGTTTTCATTACGGCCTTAGCCTTGTTTATCTTCGGTGGCTCAGGAATTCATAATTTCTCGTTAGCACTGTTGTTTGGTTTGTTTACTGGAGCCTATTCATCTATATTTATTGCATCTCAGATTTGGGTCGTATGGAAAGGCCGTGATTTTAAAAAGAAACGAGTTCAACTAAAGGAAGCGTAAGATAAGAAAAATGGTTAAAACTATAATTGTAAGATCTGTTACCGCGGGCCTACCGCGGTTTTTCTTCTGAAATGATCACTCGGATTCTTCTGACTTGAGGAGGAAATTATGAAAGAACAGCGTTTTCAAAAAGCAGAATATGCAGCATGGGTTGGGATTATCGGTAATCTTCTACTATCCTTAGTAAAAGGGGTTGCAGGGATGATTGCAAATAGTAAAGCGTTAATTGCTGATGCCGCCCATTCTGCCTCCGATGTAGCAGGTTCCATTGCTGTTCTCATTGGCTTAAGAGCAGCACAGTTACCACCTGATAAGGACCATCCTTATGGTCATGGAAAAGCAGAAAATATTGCTGCAATTATCGTCTCTGTGATACTCTTTTTTGTAGGGGTTGAAGTCGCCTATTCCTCTATTCGCGGACTGTTCCAACAACATATTGAGGCACCGGGAATGCTAGCCATTTATGCAACCATTCTTTCGATTATTGTAAAAGAATCGATGTTTCAGTATAAATATCGGGTAGGGAAAAAAATCAATTCTCCTGCTGTCATTGCGAACGCTTGGGAACACCGATCCGATGTCTATTCTTCCATTGGGGCTTTAATTGGCATTGGTGGAGCAGTTTTTGGAGGGAAATATCAAATCCATTGGCTGCTTTATTTAGACCCACTAGCTGGTGCCGTTGTAGCGATTATAATTCTCAAAATGGCTTATGATCTAGGAAGAGAAACGATACACAATACATTAGATCGTGTGTTACAAGAAGACGAAACGAAAGAATACGTTGCGGCTGTAGAAAAAGTGTTTGGTGTCATGCATGTGGATGAATTATTTGCCAGAGAACATGGCCATTATGTTATCGTTGATTTAAAAATTGCAGTCGATCCCAAGATTACGGTAGAGCAAGGACACCAGATTGGTAAAGAAGTAAAAAAAACATTACTCTTACAATTTCATAATGTAAAAGATGTATTTGTACATATCAACCCTTACCAAACCACTTATTATCAAAAACAGTCAGACGAACCGTTTCTCATACAATAAAATATAGAAAAAAATCAATCTAGGAGTGGAGGAAATGTTAGAACCAAAGAAACGTTGGTTCATTCAGGAAGTGGAAGATGAGATCGTAGAAATGCTCGCTCGTGAGACGGGATTAGATCCAGTGGTTGTTAGGTTGTTAGCCATTCGTGGTCTCAAAAAGAAAGAGGAGATCGAACGATTTTTAAACCATGATGTCTCGATGTTATATGATCCTTTTCTGTTTCTGGACATGAAAAAAGCAGTGAATCGAGTTCATACCGCAATCGTAAAAGGGGAAAAAGTGTTAATATATGGGGATTATGATGCAGATGGTGTTACCAGTACCACCATGATGTATAAGACGTTGAAGCAATTAAGAACCAATTTTGATTATTATATCCCGAATCGGTTTACCGAAGGATATGGACTCAATAAAGAAGCGTTGGAAGAGGCAGCGAAACAGGGATTTCAAGTGGTGATTACCGTAGATACCGGCATAAGTGCCGTTGAAGAAGCGCATTTGGCCAAGCAATTAGGGTTAGATTTGATAATTACCGATCACCATGAACCCCCAGCAATTCTTCCTGATGCTTTTGCGATTATAAATCCAAAAACACCAGGGGAAACATATCCTTTTAAGTTATTGGCTGGTGTTGGCGTTGCTTTTAAATTTGCTCATGCACTTTTAGGGAGAATTCCCATGGAGTACATAGATATAGCCGCTATTGGTACGATTGGTGATCTTGTTCCATTAATCGATGAAAATCGCATTATTGCAAGAGCAGGCTTAGAGCAACTCGCAAAAACAGAACACATTGGATTACAAGCACTACTTGAAGAAGCGGGATTAAAAGGAAAAAAAATCACAACTGGACATGTAGGGTTTGGGATTGTTCCGAGAATTAATGCGAGTGGTCGTTTGGAAACAGCCGATCATGCTGTTCGCCTTTTTATAACGGAAGAGGAAGAATTAGCAAAAGAATTGGCGAATACTTTAGGTATGATTAATCAAGAAAGACAAGAAATTGTTGAAATGATCACTAAAGAAGCGTTTGAAATCATCGAATCTCATGAAATGCAAAAGGATAAAGTACTCGTCGTAGCCAAAGAGAACTGGAATGTCGGAGTCATTGGTATCGTTGCTTCTCGTATTCTTGAAAAATATTATCGCCCGACGATCGTGCTTAGCATAGATCCTGAGACAAGGATGGCTAAAGGTTCGGCACGAAGTATTGTTGGCTATGATATCTACCAAGCACTGACGGAAGCAAAAGATTTACTGCCTCATTATGGTGGCCACACAGCAGCAGCAGGATTAAGTATTCACGAAAAAGATATCCCTCAATTTCGACAAAAATTAAATCTACTGGCGGAAGAATGGCTAAATGCAGAGGATTTTATTCCGACTGAAAATGTAGATATGGTTTGTAATTTGGATCAGATAACGATTCCTTTGATTGAACAAATTGAAAAAATGGAACCATTTGGTATGGGTAATCCGAGCCCGAAATGGATGATTGAAAAAGTTGAAATCGCCAAAATATCCACGATCGGTAAAGATCAACAGCATTTAAAAATGACGGTTGCCAACCAAAATAAGATGATAGAGGCCTTAGCTTTTAAAATGGGCCATCTAAATAAAGAGATTGCAGCTTCTTCTGAAATTCGTATCCTAGGAGAACTAAATGTGAACGAATGGAACGGGGAAAAGAAACCACAAATCATGATCCGTGATTTTCAAATCCCTCATCTCCAAATCTTTGATTGGCGAAATCGGAAGGTTGAAGAAGAATCATTAAAAGAGCTAGATCACGAGCAAGCACTTATTTTCTATGATGAAGAAGTTCAAAAAGAGGAGCTTTCGATTTTTCAATTGGCGCGAAAAATATCGTACCAACGTTGGGAAAAAAGGACATTCACAGTAACAAGGTTCAAACAGGTTGTTCTTTATGATCTGCCGCCAAGAGTTTCCACAATGGAAGAGATTATGGGTGAACTGAAAGAAGTTGAAAAGCTCTATTGTATTTATGAAAATTTTGTTCATACTAAATATAGATTTGACCCCGCGCCAAATCGTAACGTATTGAAACAGGTCTATTCTTTCTTAAGAAAACATCCTGAACTAAAACAAAAAGAAAAAGCCGAACATTTTTTTAAAAAATTAGGGATTAGTTCAGAAACTTTTCATTTTATACTTGAAGTTTTTCGTGAATTAGGTTTTATAATAGTAGATGGAGATATTCTTACCTTACATCCGAATCCTGAGAAAAAGGAATTAGTGCAATCATTATCCTATCGTAAATACTTGGAAAAGGAAAAGGTAAAGGAAATTTTCTTATATTCTAATACAAAAAATCTAAGGGACTGGTTCTTACATAAGTCCAAGAGGAATTAGGAGGAGTCATTGAATCATGGATTATAAAAGCTTGATACGGGTAATCCCGGACTTTCCTCAAGAAGGAATTAGTTTTAAAGATATAACTACTTTATTAAAAGATGGGGAAGCATATCGTTCAGCAATTAATGATCTTGCTGAATTTGTTAGAAGATTTGATATCGATTTAATTGCTGGACCAGAAGCACGAGGTTTTGTTGTTGGAGCTCCTCTGGCTTATTCATTAGGTGTTGGTTTTATCCCTGTACGGAAAGCAGGGAAGCTACCTGCTGAAACGATTCAGGCTAGCTATAATTTGGAATATGGGAAAGATGCATTAGCGATGCATAAAGATGCAATAAAACCCGGTCAAAAAGTATTAATTGCAGATGACCTTTTGGCTACAGGTGGAACGATCAAAACAACGATTGAACTCGTAGAAAAATTAGGGGGTATCGTTGTTGGTGCAACATTCTTAATTGAGCTAAGTTATCTCAAGGGACGAGAAGCATTAAAAGGTTATGAAGTCTTCTCTCTGGTTACCTACTAATGGTATTAAATAATGAGTTAATTTTTATAAAAATCATATAAAATCTTGTTAGGAAACCTAGCAATTCCCGTGTTAGGTTTCTTTTATTTGGAAAACAATTGTTTCCTCTATCTCTTTACTTTAGAATGAAAATTAGTAATAATAAAATGATATATGATATTTATAGATATCAGGTGAAAACGATGGATCATGGTATGGATCAATTATTGGAAAAAGCTGCAGAATATATGTCTGATGAGGATATCGCACTAATCGAACAAGCCTATGACTTTGCAAACAAGGCTCATGAAGGACAATTCCGAAAATCGGGAGAAGCCTATATTATTCACCCAGTAAAAGTCGCTGAGATTCTTGTAGATTTGCAATTGGATGTGGTAACCGTTATCTCTGGACTTCTTCATGATGTGGTTGAGGACACTCCTGTCACCTTAGATGAGATCACGAAGGTCTTTGGTGACGAGGTGGCACGTTTGGTAGATGGTGTGACCAAATTAGGCAGGATTAAATATAAATCTAAAGAAGAGCAACAAGCAGAAAACCATCGTAAAATGTTTGTCGCGATGGCAAAAGATATCCGTGTGATTTTAATTAAATTAGCAGACCGCCTCCATAATATGAGGACTTTAAAGCATTTACCTGAGGATAAGCAGCGACGAATCGCCAATGAAACGTTGGAGATCTTTGCTCCATTGGCACATCGTCTTGGTATTTCAACAATAAAATGGGAACTCGAGGATATCGCTCTACGCTATTTAAATCCTCAGCAATACTATCGGATTGTACATCTGATGAAGCGGAAAAGAGCGGAAAGAGAAGAGTATTTGGCAAAGGTGATTCAAGCGATTGAAAATCGGTTAAAAGACCTAGATATCCACGCAGAGATTGCGGGTCGACCAAAACACATTTATAGTATTTATCGGAAAATGGTAAAACAGAACAAGCGTTTTGACGAAATCTATGATTTATTAGCTGTTCGCGTGATTGTGGATACCATTAAAGATTGTTATGCCGTATTAGGAACCATTCATACTCTATGGAAACCAATGCCCGGTCGCTTTAAAGATTATATTGCGATGCCAAAAGCGAATATGTATCAGTCCTTGCATACGACAGTCATTGGGCCAAATGGAGAACCCTTAGAAGTTCAAATTCGAACCTTTGAAATGCACCATACGGCAGAATATGGAATTGCTGCACATTGGGCTTATAAGGAAGGGAAAGCGCAAGCCGATGGTTCGTTTGAAGAAAAACTAACCTGGTTTAGAGAAATTCTCGAATGGCAAAACGATTATAAAGATGCGACAGAATTCATGGAATCTTTAAAGATGGATTTATTTGCCGATGCAGTCTTTGTCTTTACTCCAAAAGGAGATGTAATTGAACTTCCACAAGGGTCTGTTCCCTTAGACTTTGCTTATCGGATTCATACGGAAGTAGGGAACCGGTGTATAGGAGCAAAGGTGAATGGCAAGATTGTACCGCTTGATCATCCACTTAAAACTGGGGACATCGTTGAAATTTTAACATCAAAACATAGTTATGGTCCGAGCCAAGACTGGTTGAAGATTGCCAAGTCTTCGCAAGCGAAAAATAAAATTAAGCAATGGTTTAAAAAGGAAAAACGAGAAGAAAATATTGTAAAAGGTAGAGAGAGTATTGAAAGGGAGCTTCGTCGTCAAGGATATGATATCAGTCAGGTCATGACGCAAGAGAATTTACGGGAAGTGGCGCAAAAGTTCAATTTTAATGATGAAGAAGATATGCTTGCTGCGATTGGGTATGGTGGATTCACCGCCATGCAAATCGTTACCCGACTGATTGAAAAGGTAAAGAAGGCAAATGGTGATGAACTTGCCAAAGGTATCGAATTACGCCCGCCAGTGTCAACAACTCCTAAGAAAAAGGTTGCAAATGGCGTAAAAGTAAAAGGTGTGGATAATTTATTGGTTCGTTTTTCCCGTTGTTGCAACCCCGTTCCTGGTGATGATATTATCGGATTTATTACAAGAGGGAGAGGGGTTTCCATCCACCGAACGGACTGTCCTAACATTCAACAACTTAAGGATGGGAATGAACGATTTATCTTTGTTGAATGGGATAATCATCAAGATCAAGCCTATAATGTCGACATAGAAGTAACAGGAATGGATCGAAGAGGACTACTGAATGAAGTTCTCCAAGCTGTATCCGAGACGAAGACGAATATGACGGCTGTTTCTGGAAAATCGGACAAGAATAAAATCGCAACGATTTTGATGACGATTCTGATTCATAATACTGAACATCTTCATTCTGTCGTTGAGCGGATTAAACGAGTCAAAGACGTCTATACCGTTCGCAGGATTATGCAGTAGAGGGGGATATCGTGATGAGAATTGTAATTCAAAGGGCAAAGCGAGGTAAAGTACTCGTGAATAACGAAGTAGTAGGCGCTATTGAAAAGGGATTCGTTTTACTCGTTGGAGTCACTCATGATGACGAAGAGAAAGATGTAGAGTACTTGGCAGATAAGATTGTGAATCTGAGAATTTTTGAAGATGAAGAAGGGAAAATGAATCTCTCTTTACTTGATGTAAACGGCAGTATTTTATCCATTTCCCAATTTACCCTCTATGGCGATGCCAGAAAGGGGAGACGTCCTAATTTTATGAATGCTGCAAAACCTGATAAAGCAAAACAATGTTATGAACGGCTAAACCAGTTGTTGCGAGAAAAAGGGGCCCATGTAGAAACTGGGCTATTCGGTGAAATGATGGAAGTGGACTTTATCAATGATGGTCCTGTTACGATTATTTTAGAATCTTAAT
This sequence comes from Tepidibacillus fermentans, assembly GCF_004342885.1. NCBI lineage: Bacteria > Bacillati > Bacillota > Bacilli > Caryophanales > Bacillaceae > Tepidibacillus > Tepidibacillus fermentans. Next base: position 150,143 of record NZ_SMAB01000003.1, on the reverse strand, counting down.
TTTATAGATGAAAATGTACTTGTGCTTTGTGGTCTAGATTAAAAATTAGGTTTGTATATTCCAATGCGCTCCGTTGTCCGCCACTTTCCGTAAAATAATGATTAGGTGAGAAAGTGGCTGCCAAAAGTCGCTGCTTATGGAATATATAAACCCGATATCTCCAGATTATACGTTAAGAAAGGATAGGAAGTAAGGTGCTCCTATCCTTTCTTATTTATCCTGAAAATATTTAATCACTCCTTGAAAAATTCCCTCTGCAGATCGTTCTTGAAAGATCGGAGAACGAGCTTGAAGCTCATCTTCATAATTCGTGAGAAAAGTGAGTTCGACGAGAATGGATCGTATTGGATTCTCTCGCAAAACGAAAAAGTTACCAAATCGAGGATTTAGATCGATTTGTTTATTTTGCTTTAAGAGTTCTCGATGAACGGTTTGAGCGAGTTTTTGGTCTATATTCTTATAATAATAGGTAATCGTCCCCTTAATCTGAGGGTTAGAAATTGTATTATGGTGAATACTGATAAACGCATCCGCCTGATTTTTAATGGCGAGATAAGTTCTTTGTTCAAGAGAAACTTTGTAATCACTATCTCTCGTCATGATGACATTCGCTCCTGAAGCTTCTAATTTCTTTTGTAGTAGTTTGGCTACAGCTAGATTCACGTCTTTTTCTTTCGTATTAAAATAAGTACCGATTGAACCAGAGTCGTATCCACCATGCCCAGCATCCACGACGATGGTACGTCCAGCCAAAGCATTCTCGATTCCGTGCTTTATCTTTTTTTCTATTCCTGTAACGGAGACGATCCAGCCTGCCACGTAAGCTTTTTGTCCACTTGGTAACTGAATCAAGTACCAATCTCCTTCTGTTCCGATGATCGGGAATTGCTCCCCTTTTTGAACCACCGCTATAATTGGTGAATAAGTTGTTGGTTCTTTCCGAATGTTGGTTCCTGGAAGGGTAATGAACACTTTAGGTAAATTCGTCATTTCCTCATTGTGATCTACTTTTGACGCATATTGACTTGCGATCCAACTATCTTGGTTATTGTAACGAATTCGATACCAACCATTTTTAATCTCAAATACTTCAATCTGGTCCCCCTTCAATAATTGACCGATGACAGAATAGGTTGTCGAAGGGCCTGATCTTACATTTAAGCGATTGGATTGAATCTTTACAAATTCTTTTTTCGATGTTTCTTTCGATGGTGGAGTATTCGATTGTTTGGTTAACCATTTGGCGACCCATCCTTGTTGTCCTGGTTTCAGTTGAATTTTTAACCAATCTCCTTCTTGATCGACAATAAGATAGTATTTATCGTTATGGATTTGACCGATAATCGGGAAACTTGTACTTGGGCCTGAGCGAACATTTAAATTTTGAATGGCAGCTTTAACGGTTTGTTCACTTTTATTCGTTTCGCTCACATTTTTTTCAACCAACCAATCAGCAACCCAACCATAGTAATTACCTATTTTTATTTTGTCCCAGCCATATTTTTCTTCAAGTACAGGATATTTTTCTCCCTGTTTGATCTGTGCCAATATATCATATTCTAACCCAGGTCCTTTTCTTACATTGATAATATTCCCCTTTACTGTTGCAATAGTGGAAGAATAAACGTTTTGCTGAGGCATAATTGCTGAAAAAATAACGAATTGAACTAGAAGAAGATTAAAAAGGAACCTTCGTTTCAAAGCTCTTCCTTCCTTTCTAGAGGGTGTATGAACAAAGATTTTCGTTTTATTTACCTTAGATTCCTGCTTCATTGCGAAAATTAGTTCCAAAGCATCTAAAATCAACAATTTTTGGTAATACTAATTTCTGAAGAAAGTAATGGAGGTATCATATGCACCAAGCGAAGAAGGAATTGTATTTGAAACTGTGGAATCAAATGTTTTCATTGGATTTTCAGGATAAGTTGGCGAAAGAAGAAATTCTGATGGAAGGACAATTTTCCCGGGAAATAGATCCATTGGTATCGATGAATATGAAACATGGAAGAGCAACTTAGCAAATCATGTTAGGTTGCTTTTTAATGTATAACAAGAATTATACAAGCCAGTGATTTGAAGATAGTGGGTTTGTATATTCCATAAGTAGCGGACTTTTGGAAGTGCGGAGCAGGACAACGGAAACAAAATTTCCCTTCACTTGTCTTTTGAAAATAGAATCAGTATACTGTTTCTAGTCATTGATGGAGGGGCAAACATGATCTATAACATTATCAATCTAGAAGAACGATTCAAACGAGACATTGAACGTCTCTTCGATCTGTTTAAATCAGATGGAGATCAATTGGTGTATGATCATTCTCAATTAGAAACAGACGATATGATTACCATTGAGTTCCATTATCATATAAATTATTCGCTGATATTCGTTCAAGCAAAAGTGTTGAACAGGATGGATACAATTACCTTTGAACATGATCGAACCATTTCCCTAGAAACGGATGAGCAAATAAGAAAGGTAGTCAAACAAGGAATTAGTTATGTTTGGATCCAAATCCTTGAACATCTTACAGGGAAAAAGCACGACTGGGGGATTCTAACAGGGATTCGACCAACGAAGTTATATCATCGATTAAGTCGCAAGCTTCCATATGATGAGGTAAATCGAACTTTGGCTAGGGATTATTTGTTAAAACCCAATAAAATTGCTTTATTACGTGAAATCGTTCAAAGACAATTACAGGTCATCCCTGATCTGTATCAGATTGATGAAGAAGTAAGCCTATATATTGGCATCCCCTTCTGCCCTACCAAATGTGCTTATTGTACTTTTCCTGCATATGCCATTACAGGACGAAATGGTACAGTAGAAGATTTTTTAAAAGGACTAGAGTATGAGATTGAGCAAATTGGCAAGTGGTTAAAGAACTCAGGCAGAAAAGTAACAACTATTTATTTTGGTGGAGGAACACCGACAAGTATCGAAGCGGATCAGTTAGACCATCTTTTTCAGCAATTAGTGAGGTGGATTGATCTTCAATCTGTGAGGGAGATTACGGTTGAAGCAGGGAGACCAGATACCATTACCAATGATAAGATTGATGTATTAAATCGTTGGAATGTGGATCGAATGAGTATTAATCCTCAGACGTTTACACAAGAGACATTGAATGTAATTGGACGACATCATACTGTGGAAGAAACCATAGAAAAATTCCATTTAGCACGGCAAATGAATGTGAACAATATTAATATGGATCTCATTATTGGCTTACCGGGTGAGACGCTAAAAGAACTTCAATACTCGTTAGAACAAATTCATCAACTACAACCAGAGTCCTTAACCATTCATACGATGGCTTTTAAACGAGCATCTTATTTAACGAAGAATAAGGAAGAATTTGAAATCACGGACCCTGAAGAGATTCAACGAATGATGGACTATGCAACAACTTGGACCAAGAAGAATGATTATCAACCTTATTATTTATATCGACAAAAAAATATGTTGGGAAATTTGGAAAATATTGGTTACTCCCGCGAAGGGAAAGAAAGTCTTTATAATATATTGATCATGGAAGAAAAACAGACGATCATTGGTTTAGGTAGTGGAGCAGTGAGTAAACTGATTGCACCAAAGTCCGATACAGTCATTCGTTTTCCTAATCCAAAAGAACCACGAGCATATATTGAAACCGTAAAAGAGTCGACAATGAAAAAAATTAAACAACTGAACCAAATATTTCATTCTTAAAAACTTGACATTCTGTTTTTCGCAAAGTAAGATAATTAACAATTAAATAGTGATTCGGTGAAGGGAAAAAGTATTTAGGCACCGGATAGCCAGAGAGGAGATGAGTTGGCTGCGATCATCTCTCTATTACGACCTAAAGAAAGACATCCCCGAGAACTCTTGGCGAAAGGAGTATTTATAACGAGTAGCCAAGCAGCGCTAGGAATTAGCGTTATCGAATGAAGTGGGATTCATTCCAATTAGGGTGGCACCACGGGTGAAGAAAGAACTTCTATCTCTCGTCCCTGATGTACAATCATCAGACGAGGGATTTTTTTATTATTTAGAAAAAATTTAGATAATTCTATTCCTTTAGGATAGGGGGATTTGTATGAAGTTTCAAGTTCCAAGGGGAACAGCAGATGTGTTGGCAGAAGAAGCGGAATTATGGGATTATATTGAGCAAACATCAAAAGGGATCTTTAAACGGTACAATTATAAAGAAATACGGACACCTATCTTCGAACATACGGAGTTATTTCAACGTGGGGTTGGAGAAACCACAGATATTGTCGAGAAAGAGATGTACACCTTTACAGATCGAGGTGGACGTAGTCTCACATTAAGACCAGAGGGAACTGCTTCTGTGGTTCGTGCTTTTGTCGAACACAAGCTGTATGCCAATCCTGATCCAACGAAATTATTTTATATTGGTCCAATGTTCCGATATGAGCGTCCACAGTCAGGTCGAATGCGTCAATTTACCCAAGTTGGAGTCGAGGTTCTAGGTAGTAGCGACCCAGCAGTTGATGCAGAAGTCATTTCGATGGCAATCCGCTTATTTGAAGAAATGGGTTTGAGAAATTTACGCTTAGAGATTAATAGCGTAGGATGTCCAGTATGCCGACCTATTCACCGGGAGAAATTAGTCACACACTTACATGGTGTAAAAGAACATTTATGTAAGGATTGCCAATCTCGTTTAGAACGAAATCCAATGCGTATTCTTGATTGTAAAAATGAAACCTGTCAAGAATTGACTAAAGATGCGCCAACAATTGATCAATATTTATGTGATAATTGTAGAACTCACCACCAGAAAGTAAAATCTTATCTCGACCAAATGGGAATTCAATACGTGGAAAATCCCAGATTAGTTCGTGGCCTTGACTATTATACACAAACCGCTTTTGAAATTATTTCTGAAGATATAGGAGCTGTAGGTACACTTTGTGGTGGAGGCCGTTACAACGGATTAGTAGCTGAGATTGGTGGAAATGATGTTCCAGGAATCGGTTTTGCTTTTTCGATTGAACGAATTGCTTTAGCTCTAAAACAAAAGGGAATCGATGGCAAATTGGATACAGGTGTCGATGTTTATTTTGTCACAATTGGAGAAAAAGCAGATTCTGTTAGTATGAAGATTCTTGATGATTTACGAAAACAGGGAATCAAAGCGGAAAAAGATTATTTGGGACGAAAAATAAAGGCGCAAATGAAGGCGGCCGACCGTCTTCAAGCCAAATACGTCATGATTCTGGGCGATGATGAATTTGATCGTGAACAGGTAGTTTTACGAGATATGAGTAATGGTGAACAACGAGATGTTCCTATTTACGAGATTATTCCGATATTAACAAGTAAATTAAAGTAAAGGTGGAACTTAACATGGAAATGTATCGTACACATGAGTGTGGAAAATTAAGTTTAGAAAATGTGAATCAGGAAGTTGTTCTTACAGGTTGGGTTCAAAAAAGAAGAGATTTAGGTGGTTTAATTTTTATCGATCTAAGAGATCGAAGTGGGATTGTACAGCTAGTCGTTAATCCAGAAACGTCAAAAGAAGCACATGAAATTGCTGATAAACTAAGAAATGAGTATGTAATTGCAGTAAAAGGAATTGTTGTAAAGCGTTCTGAAAATACCATTAATCCAAATATAGAAACGGGACAAATTGAAGTAGAATTAAAGGAAATTAACATCATCAATGAAGCGAAAAACCCACCATTCTTTATTCAAGATCATATTGATATCGATGAAACATTACGATTAAAATATCGTTATCTTGATTTACGGCGAAATGAAATGAAGAACACCTTAATTTTGCGCCATAAAGCGACAACTTTTATCCGGAATTTTTTGGACAAGCATGGATTTTTGGATATTGAAACGCCGATGCTGACAAAAAGTACCCCTGAAGGAGCAAGGGACTACTTGGTCGCTAGTCGGAAACATCCAGGACATTTTTATGCATTGCCACAATCCCCCCAATTATTTAAACAGCTATTAATGGTAGCTGGTCTTGAACGCTACTATCAAATCACAAGATGTTTCCGTGATGAAGATTTACGTGCGGATCGTCAACCTGAATTCACACAAGTGGATATTGAGATGTCTTTTATGCCATTACAAGAGTTTCAAGATTTAATGGAAGAAATGATGGTGGGTTTATTTAAAGAAACGATTGGATATGAGGTTCCTCGTCCATTCCCTAGAATAACTTATCAAGAAGCGATGGAACGTTATGGATCGGATAAACCTGACATTCGTTTTGGGATGGAAATTAAAGATTTAACAGAAGTGTTTAACAATAGCGAATTTAAAGTATTTCGATCAACGATTGAAAATGGTGGGCAAATCAAAGCCATTAATGCAAAAGGAGCGGCCCATTACAGCCGAAAAGATATTGATCAATTAACTGAATTCGTTGCTCGTTACGGTGCAAAAGGACTCGCATGGCTTGCTTTTAAAGAAGATGGAGTAAAAGGTTCTATTGCCAAATTCGTAACGGAAGAAGAATTGAGTCAATTACGTCTGATACTTGAAATAGAAGTAGGGGACTTGATTCTTTTTGTGGCCGATTCAAAAAAAGTTGTGGCAGATGCTTTAGGAAACCTTCGCCTTAAATTGGGAAAGGATCTCAATCTTATCCCACAAGATGTTTATCGCTTCTTATGGGTTACTGATTTCCCACTTTTGGCCTATGACGAGGAAGAAGGACGATATGTAGCGGAACATCATCCATTCACAATGCCTAGAGTAGAGGATATTCCACTATTGGATACTGACCCATTAAAAGTACGTGCTCAGGCCTATGATATGGTATTAAATGGCTACGAATTAGGTGGGGGAAGTCTGAGGATTTACAAACAAGAGATTCAGGAAAAGATGTTTAAAACGCTTGGATTCACCAAAGAGGAGGCATGGGATAAGTTTGGTTTCTTATTAGAAGCTTTTGAATACGGTACTCCTCCACATGGTGGAATTGCTTTTGGTTTGGATCGAATCATTATGCTTCTTGCCAAACGGAATAATTTAAGAGATACGATCGCTTTTCCGAAAACAGCAGGGGCCAATTGCTTGTTAACAGGCGCTCCTTCTATCGTTGACCATAGGCAATTAGAGGAACTTCATTTAGAAATTAAAGAAAATATAAAAGCCTAGATTTACACAGTTCTGTAAAAATGTTCACTTGATTTTCAATAAATGAGTATGGTAACATAAAACCACATAGAATAATATGAGAGCCCTAAGATGTACGTGATTTCACGATAGTTTTGAGCCAACACCCTTTTAATCGGGAGTTCGGGTTCATTTGTGGAATTGAGAGCATGATTTATCATGAAACAAGGAAGCAAATGACAGAGCACCCACCTGCGAGAGCAGGTTCAAAACCTAGGAGACACGGCATACCCGGGGCTCTTTTTTATTATTAGATAAATGAGAAGGGAAATACATATGATTCACGCATTTTCTCGTTTTGAATTAGGAATTGGTACGGAAAACATTCAACGACTGAAACAAAAGACGGTTGCAGTTTTAGGCATCGGCGGTGTTGGTTCTTACGCAGTTGAAGCCTTAGCTCGTTCAGCAATTGGGAGATTAATTTTAGTAGATAAAGATAAAGTTGATATCACGAACATCAATCGGCAAATCCATGCCCTACATTCAACGATTGGAAAACCAAAAGTAGAGGTAATGAGAGATCGAATTAAAGCGATCAATTCAGAATGTGAAGTTGTTCCTTTGCATTTATTTTATAATGAACATACTGCTGATGAGATTTTTTCTTACGATCCAGACTATATTATCGATGCGATTGATACCTTAAGTAGTAAGGTTCATGTGATTCTTGAAAGTAAAAAAAGAAATATTCCCATCATCTCTTCAATGGGTGCGGCAAATAAATTAGATCCAACTCAATTTATTGTGACAGACATCTCGAAAACTTATATGGATCCTGTAGCGAAGTTTGTACGCCAACAATTAAAAAAACATGGTATTGAAAAAGGAGTACAGGTTGTTTTTTCTCCTGAGAAGCCTCTTATCCCAAAGAAAGAATTATTTCGAGAAGTAGGGAAAGAGGAAAGTACGATTCGCAAAGAAAAAATGCCACCTTCAAGTAATGGTTTTGTACCACCGATGGCAGGTTTAATTGCTGCAAGTGTTGTGATTCGTCACTTTCTTGAATTGAACAAGAAAGGGGAAAAAGAGTAAATGGTTCATTCGTTTTCCAGACTTGAGTTGCAGTTAGGTATCGAACAAGTAAACAAACTAAGAAAAAGTACGATTGTCGTATTAGGAGTTGGAGGAGTAGGGTCATTTGCAACAGAGGCCTTAGCTCGTTCAGCAATAGGAAGAATCATACTAGTAGATCATGCAATCGTAGATATTACAAATATTAACAGGCAGATTCCAGCATTATCTACGACAATTGGACAATCAAAGGTAGAATTAATGAAGGAGCGTATCCTAGATATTAATCCCGAATGTGAAGTCATCCCGCTTCAACTCTTCTATGATGAGACAACGATGGAACAGATTTTCTCCTATCAACCGGATTATGTTATCGATGCAATTGATACCATTGGTAGTAAGATTCTCACGATGGTGGAATGCAAAAAAAGAAACATTCCTCTAATCTCTTCAATGGGTGCTGGGAACAAATTGGATCCAACTCAGTTCCAAGTGGTGGATATCTCTAAGACTCACATGGACCCAGTAGCCAAAGTCATACGACATGAGTTGAAAAAGCATGGCATCACAAAAGGCATCCAAGTCGTCTTTTCACCCGAGCAACCACTCACTCCACATGAAGAGTTATACAAAGAGATCGGTGATCCAAATAGCGAAATCCGAAAAGAAAAAACTCCCCCATCGAGTAATTCCTTTGTTTCTCCTGCAGCGGGTTTAATTATGGCAAGCGTTGTTGTGAGGGATTTGATTAGCAAAGTAAGAGACGATCAGTAGAAATGTGATCGTCTCTTTTTAGAAATGATTCAATTATTTTTTTAATTCTTTTCGATAGATTACATAAGAGTAGATCATGGGTAATATAACTGATAAGATTACAGGACCCAATAACATAATGAACGCAATACTTCCACCAAAGAAAGAACCAATTATTCCAAGGATCCCTGAGATGACAAAGAGTTTACTTGCTAGGCGATGTGTCTTATACCATACTTCTTTACTACTTAATGTCCATGGATTACGAATTCCAACAAAGAAATTATCTTTTACTTTTCCCATATAATTCCCCAGAACAATAAATAAGACGGAGACCAAGAATGGAACAGCAAACGAAATTTGCAAGAATTTTGGGATTTCATTTTTTGGAACTAAGGAATGATAGAGAGTAAGAAAATACATTACAACTAAAAAAAATTGAATTGACCATTGAATGATTCCGTATGTTCGTTTGAAACCTTGATAGTTTTCCTTTCTTGGATCAAGCTTAGGTAAAAGTAGGAATAGGAAGAACAAGCCTAGAATCATCAGCGGTAACATGAATGTCCCTTGGAACTTCCCACCATATCGATCAACCTCCCCTTGTATATTCCAATGCATGGGTACTTGATCAGGCATTTGAGGATAAACGATAATGCCGACTACAAAGGTTGACAAGATTAAAAATAATAATAACCAATCAGATTTTCTGATCAATTCGTCACTCCCTTTCTTCTTTTTTATTGGTAAAATCAATAAACCAATTTATAATATCTTGAAAAACCGTAGTATTTAACTCGTAAATAACAAATTGGCCTCTTTTTTCATCCCGAATCATATCTGCTTGCTTTAGCAAGTTGAGATGGTGAGAAATACTCGGCTTTGTCATATTGAAATGATCTGCTATTTCCCCAGCTGTCATTGGTCCTTTATTTAAAAGTTGAATAATTTTCCGTCTTGTTGGATCAGATAGGGCTTTAAAGGTCAAATTAAACGATGACAAACGTTTCACTCCCTTTCACAAAGAATCCATTTTTTTGATAATATTTATGTCATTGAATATTTAGATAAATAACTAAATATCTATTTTCATTATATCCATATTGATACAAAAAAGAAATAGTGAAAACAACATTTTCCACCTTTGTAAAAACGATGGTTGGCAATGATCAAAAAATACTTGTAAAATAAAATAAATCTAACACAAAAATAAGGGGTATTTTGTCGATGAAAAAGTTTTTTTCTATTTTCCTATCGATAATGATTCTCGCTGTCTTTTCTTTAGGGTGTAGTTTAGATGGAGATCAAAAGCAAATAGTTTCTGAAACAAAACCTAAAAAATTAGTGGTTTGGGATGAGATTGGTAAAACAGCCGGGATCGAACCCGCGTTAAATCGTTTTGAGCAGCAATATGGAATCAAAGTTGAGGTTAAAGAAGTAGACATCACAAAGATGCTAGAACTACTCTATCAAGAGGGGCTTGCAGGTAATGCAGCCGATGTGATTACCATGCCACATACCCAATTGGGGCAAGCCGTGACACGAGGTTTAGTCATGCCAATAAAAGTAGACAAAGCGCTCGTAAGCCAATTTAATGAATCAGCGATCAATGCTTTAACTTATAAAGGAGTACTTTTTGGTTTGCCGCGATCGATTGAAACACCAATCTTTATTTATAACAAGAAACTAATGGCTCAAGCTCCCATAACTTTTGATGAGCTATATACTTTTTCGAAAGAATTCACAAAATATGGTTATTATGGTTTTTTAGCCCCTTGGGATAACTATTATTTTGCACATGGAATCATCAGTGGATTTGGTGGTTATGTTTTTGGCGAAAAAGAAGGAATTCCTTCACCAAAAGATCTTGGGTTAAATAACCAAGGAGCTGTTCAAGGTTTGGAGTATATTCAAAAGTGGTACGCTGAAGGGTTATTTCCCAAAGAGATCATTGGGGAATCGGGAACACAGACGATGGATGGTTTGTTTACTGCAGGAAAGGTTGCCGCTGTGATGAACGATCCTCGTGCGATCCAAACCTATAAGAATGCAACCATTGATATTGGTATTGCCCCTATGCCGTCTCTTCCCAATGGAAAACCAGTGAAAACGTTTTTGAATGTAAAAGGATGGTTTGTTACACCATATTCTAAAAACCAAGGTTGGGCAACCAAATTAATAGAGTGGTTAACGAATCCAGAAAATGCGAAAATTCATTTCGAAAAGACAGGAGAAATTCCACCTTTAAAACAACTCATCAGTGATCCAATGATCGTAAATAATGAAGAAGCAAAAGCAATTCTTCTTCAATCCCAAAACGCAGATCCAATACCAAATCTTCCAGAAATGGCGGAGGTATGGAATCCAATGACAAAGGCTTTACAATTAACGGTTACTAACAGATTGGAACCCCAGAAAGCCTTAGATGAAGCAGTAAATGCTATTATACAACGAATTCAAGCAAATCAAGGGAAATAAATCTTTGTTTGAAGGAGGAACCCTGTCCTTCTTTTTCTAAATGACGTAGGAAATGATATATTACATGTAAAAGTATTTAAGGATGGAGTGATAGATATGCGGATTGGCGTTGATATTGATGGCACGATTAAACAGACACAAAAAGCTGCCATTCAGTTATATAATGAGGAATTAAATATGGATGTAAAAGAGGACGAAGTCACCACTTTTTATCTTGATGAACCGTATGGATTAAGTGGTGAAGAAGGACGAAAATTATGGCGAAAATTAGAGAGTAAGATCTATACAATCGGAATCCCGTTGGAGGGAGCTCCGGAAGCATTGCAACAATTAAAAAAAGAGGGTCATGAAATTTTTTTCATTACAGCAAGACCTAATTTCAAAAGAATAAGGGACATTACAGAAGAATGGCTTCAAAAACATGGATTTCCTTTTGATGGAACCAATTTGTATATGAATATCCATGATAAAGGGAAGATTGCCAAAGATTTAAGGATTGATCTCTTTTTTGAAGATGATCCCGAACATTTAGATCGGCTTTTAGCTGCGAATATTCATACCGTTATTGTTGATGCAAGGTATAATCAACATTATAACCAAGCAATCCCTCGAATTAAGGATTGGACTGAGGGATTAGAATACATTGAAACATTTGCTGAAAAAAATCAATAAGGAGAGAAAAAAATGATTGATCTACGAAGTGATACAGTGACAAAACCTACCGAAGAAATGAGAAAAGCAATGTATGAAGCAGAAGTTGGAGATGATGTCTATCGTGAAGATCCTACGGTAAGGCAATTGGAAGAATTAGCGGCTGAGAAATTAGGAAAAGAAGCGGCACTTTTTGTCACTAGTGGTACACAAGGAAACCAAGTTGCTGTTTTAACACATGGGAAAGCCGGGGATGAGATTATTTTAGAAGCAGATTCTCACATTTTTTATTATGAAGGAGGAGCAGCTGCTGCTTTAGCAGGAGTGCAAACGCGGATTATTCCTGGAATAAAAGGACAAATGCCAATTGATAAAATCCGTGAAGCGATTCGCGATGATCGCGATATTCATTTACCCCATACGGCGATGATTGGCTTAGAAAATACCCATAACCGTGCAGGCGGGGTAATCCTGCCACCGCAATATATGAAAGAAGTTTATCAAGTGGCGCAAGAAAAAGGAGTTGCAGTGCATTTAGATGGGGCTCGATTGTTTAATGCCGCTGTGGCGTTAGAAGTGGATGTAAAGGAATTCACACAATATGTGGATACAGTTCAGGTTTGCTTTTCCAAAGGATTAAGTGCCCCAGTTGGATCTGTTCTTGCTGGACCAAAGGATTTTATTGAAGTGGCAAGAAAATGGCGAAAACGGTTAGGTGGAGGTATGAGACAAGCGGGTATAATGGCAGCACCAGGAATTGTTGCCTTAACGCAAATGGTCGATCGCCTTGCAGAAGACCATCGTAGGGCAAAAGAGTTAGCAGTCGCTTTACAAGAGATTAAGGGAATTCAAATTGAACTTGAGTCGGTCCAAACCAATATTGTTTTAATTGATGTCAAAGATACAGGTATGACTGCTCATCAATTTTTAGAGGAGTTAAAGAATTGTCAAATTCTAGGAAGCGCCTTTGGTGAATATTTGATTCGCTTAACCACTCACCGTCATATTACGGATCAGGATATTTCGGATACGATTGATGCCTTTTATCAGATTAGCAAAAAAAGAAGTCAAGCATAAGGTAGTGAGATCATCAATGTTTGATTTGTTTTCGGATACAGCAAAACAATTTGCACCATTAGCCGATCGGTTTCGTCCAAGAAATCTCGATGAGTATATTGGGCAACAACATATCATTGGCAAAGGAAAACTATTAAGAAGAGCGATCGAAGCAGATCGCTTAACTTCCATAATCCTTTATGGTCCGCCGGGTACGGGAAAAACGAGTTTAGCATATGTCATTAGTCAGGTGACAAAAAGCGAATTCGTTCGTTTAAATGCGGTAAGTACTGGGGTAAAAGAAGTTCGCGAAGTGATAGAAAAAGCCGCTGAACGATTAAAGTTGTATGGACAAAGAACGATACTTTTCTTAGATGAGATTCATCGTTTTAATAAGTCACAACAAGATGCATTGTTACCTTCGGTGGAAAAAGGGGAAATTATTTTAATTGGTGCAACAACGGAGAATCCTTTTTTTGAAGTAAACTCTGCATTATTATCACGAAGCCTTCTCTTTCGCTTAGAACCTCTAACTTACGAAGAAATGAAAACGGCTTTACGAACAGCTTTAGAAGATCGGGAAAGAGGATTAGGGGAATATCATGTTGTTATGGATGAAGATGCACTGGAACATTTAATCACAACCGCTAATGGAGATTTACGCAAAGCATTGAACGCTTTAGAGTTAGCAGTAACCACAACGGAACCTGACCTGTCGGAAATCATTCATGTTACGAAACAAGTAGCAGAAGAGTCGATTCAACAACCGGCCATGAGATATGATACTGCTGATCAACGGTACGATATGATGAGCGCGTTAATCAAATCGATCCGGGGAAGTGCCACTGATGCGGCTCTTTATTGGTTCGCCCGGATGTTAGAAGCAGGAGAAGATCCGAAACTGATTGTTCGAAGATTAATTGTTCATGCATCTGAGGATATTGGTATGGCCAACCCTGCCGCTTTAGAACAAGCAATTGCAACTTTTCATGCTTTGGAAGCTGTTGGTCTTCCTGAAGCTCGCATTAATATCGCACAATGTGTCATTTTTTTAGCTGAAAGTCCGAAGTCAAATTCGGTGATTCGTGCCATTGACTCTGCGTTAAGTGATGTTCGCGCTGGAAAATTAGGCCAAGTTCCAAAACATTTGCGAGATACTCATTATAAAGGAGCCAAGCAGCTTGGTCATGGAATAGGATATAAATATCCCCACGATTATCCGAATCATTATGTCGAGCAACAGTATTTACCAGACGAATTAACGGGAAGAAGATATTATTACCCAAGTGATCAAGGAATGGAAATGAAATTACAGCAGCGAAAAAGGGATTAGCTTTGTATGAGATGAATGGTTGAAAAGAGGAGAAAAGATGAAAAAAGAAGAAATCATCTATCGCACCGTTTTCTTTTTTATTGGACTTATTGTGATGAGCTTAGGAATCGCTCTAACTATTGAGGCGAATCTAGGAGTATCTGCATGGGATGTCCTTCATATCGGTTTGTATAAAACGTTTGGTTTAACGATCGGAACATGGTCGCAAATAGCCGGACTTATTATTGTTTTGTTTACTTATTTTTTGGATAAAAAAGTTGTTTTCATTGGAACCTTATTAAATATGATCTTTGTCGGTTGGTTTATCGATTTATTTCTTTTTATCTTACCAACGATGCACAAAGGACAATGGTTTTATCAAAGTCTCTTTTTCATCCTTGGAATGATCATTATGGCAATCGGTACAGGTATGTATATTACTTCTAATTTAGGTGCTGGTCCAAGAGATGGTTTGATGTTGGTTTTGTCGAACCGTTTAAATTGGAGTATTCGCAAAGTGAAAACATGGATGGAACTCATCGTTTTAGTCATTGGTTTTTTCTTAGGTGGCCCTGTTTTTATTGGCACACTGATTTTATCCGTCTTTATTGGACCGTTGATGCAGTTTTTTATTACATTCTGGGGCGTACGTTTTGAAAATATCCTTCGTTTACTGGCTACGAAAGAAAAGGAGAGATGGGTATGAATAGAATTTATCTCGACCATGCTGCAACTACCCCTGTCCATCCACAAGTTTTTGAGAAAATAAAACCATTTTTACAGGAAAAATTCGGAAACCCATCAAGTATTCATACGTTTGGACAAACCGTTAAACTTCCTCTCGAGGATGCACGAGTATATGTGGCTAGAGCTTTAAACGTTCATCAGTCAAGGATTGTCTTTACAAGTGGTGGTACAGAAAGTGATATTCAAGCAATTATTGGTGTGGCGTTAGCAAACCAAGAAAAAGGGAAACATATTATTATCTCCGAAATCGAACATTCGGCAGTGATAGAAGCGACCAAATGGTTACGTGATTTTGGTTTTGAGATTACAGCGATTCCTGTAAATCGTAATGGGATTGTAAACATGGAACAATTACAGGCTTCAATTCGTAAAGATACCATTTTAATTAGTGTGATGTATGTTAATAATGAGATTGGAACCATACAACCGATTAAACAGATCGGAGAAATGGCAAGAGAACAGGGAATTATCTTTCACACAGATGCGGTACAAGCTTTACCGATTTTGAATATTGATTTAGACCAACTCCCAGTCGATCTAATGACCATTTCTTCTCATAAAATCAATGGTCCAAAGGGTGTAGGAGCATTATATATTCGTGAACATGTTCCATTTAAACCTTTATTCGGCGGTTCCCAAGAACGTTCAAGAAGAGGGGGAACCGAAAATGTTCCAGGAATTGTTGGTTTTGGTGAGGCAGCAAAAATTTTAAAAGCCAATTTAAAGGAGAAACAAGAACATACAAAACATTTCCGTGAAAAAATGATTTCCATTTGGAAACAGGAATTAGGAAAAGAATCTTTTGTCATAATTGGAGATCTTGATCAAGTTGTACCCTCAATTTTAAATGTAAGTTTTCCTGGAGTCGAAACTCAATCCATGATTATGAATCTTGATATGAAGGGAATTGCCGTTTCTGGAGGGTCAGCTTGTGCTTCTGGGGCATTAACTGTCTCAAGAGTTATACAAGCATTACATCTTGAGGAAAAAATATCTCGATCTGTCATAAGAATTAGTTTTGGCTATGGAAATACAGAGGACGAAATTATTCAAGCTGCAACAGTGATTGCCAATATTGTGAAACAAAAACGCAAATGATTGGTTTCTTTGCATTTTTCACATACTAATATTATCCCTACTCTAAGAGGAGGGATCGATGTGAGAAAGGTTTTGGATGTTATTGGATTACCGGTTCTCGATACGAGTAGTGGTAAAATGATCGGTTCCGTAAAAGACGTCTATTTTAATGATGAGGGAAGCCTAATGGGGATTGCCGTTGAATCGAAAAGTTTTTTTTCTAAAACAGCTTTTCTATCGTTTGAAAATATTGGGGCCATTGGTGATGATGCGGTAACAGTAGGAACCAAGCGGTTGCTTTCTCCATTAGACGCGATTGATCACTATCACGGTTTTTATTCTGGCAAAACTTTGTTAAAGGGACAGCCAATCATCACGACAAATGGACATGAATTAGGACATGTAGAAGACGTTTATTTTATGGAAGAAATGGGAAAAATAATAGGGTACGAGCTTTCGGATGGGTTATTGTCTGATATAACCGAAGGGAGAAGGGTCATTGAGTTTCCGCAAAAAATGATTATTGGGGAAGATGCAATGATTGTACCCTATGATGTGGTAAAGGACGTTCATATTGAATAGGATGAGTGAAAGGGGAACAAAAATTGTTTACGTGTCCAAATTGTCAAAGTCGAGATATTGGCAAAATTGCGAATAATCAATATTATTGCTGGAATTGTTTTATTGAGCTAACCGTGGATGGAGATCATTTTACAGTTTATCAAGTTGAGGAAGACGGAAGTTTAAGTTCTTTAGACGATCTTTTTACGGAGGATGAGTTAAAAATCCAAGGATCTTTCTAAAGGAGGTTTCAATTGGATGGGACGATTGGCTCAGGGAATGATTACTGGAGGAATTGTCGCTGCAGTTATAGGAATCGTAATGCGACGTTCTAGACACAATCAGAAGATGTTAAATCGTTATATGAATATGTTGATCAATATGATGGCCAAAAATGGAATGTTTCGTCTCATTGGAAATTCCCGTTTCTTCCGTAACATGGTTAGAGCAAGATAGACCGAAAAATGGTGGGTATCAAGTATTTCACTTGATACCCTTCTTTTTTGATTCCCCTTTTAATGCTTCAAAAGTCTTATAGACATATAAGCTAACAATTTTTATGATGCTTAAAATTGAATGGAACGTCATATACTTTTTAAAAGAGACAAGTTTAAGGGGAAGATAAGATGCGGAGTAAAATGAATGAGATCCCATATTTAAAAGCAATGATTTATTTAATCATTACCATCTTTGTATTAACTATTCTATATTTATTGATGAAGGTTAGCCCAATTTTTGGACAAATTCTTTTTTTTATCAAAAATCTCTTTCTTCCCTTTTTTATCGCCTTGATTATTTCCTACCTCCTTCATCCAATCGTAACAATCCTTCATAATCGTGGTGTACCAAGATCTATTGCTGTTTTATTAATTTATATCGTCTTTTTTGGATCAGTAACCATCATTTGTTTAAGGGCGTTTCCTCTTCTTGCAACTCAGGTAAAAGAATTAGGTGAAAATCTACCTCTGATCATTCAACGGATCAAATCATGGTTGGATGGCATTCGTAATGGATACCCAATCCCAGATTCAATTCAAAAAGGAATTGATACATCGATTCAAAATTGGGAAGCAAAATTAACAAGTGGATTTTCTCATGTTATGGATTGGGTAGGAAACACAATTAGTATTTTATTTACAATCTTTTTAGTTCCTTTTGTCTCCTTTTATATCTTGAAAGATTACAAATTGATTGAGAAAACGGTCATCACGTTCGTTCCTAGAAGCAAAAGAAAGGGAATGATTCGTTTATTAAAAGAAATTGACGAAGCGCTTGGTAATTATATTCGGGGGCAACTCATTGTAATTACCATCGTTGGGGTATTAGCCTATATTGGTTATCTAATAATTGACCTCCCCTATGCATTACTGCTTGCGTTTATCGTTTCAATTACGGATATTATTCCTTACATTGGCCCCTTTATTGGCATGGCACCTGCTTTAATTGTAGCAATGAGCATTTCCTGGAAAATGGTAATCAGTGTATTAATCGTAAATTTAACCATTCAAGCATTAGAAGGAAATGTCATCTCGCCACAAGTGGTTGGACGTAAACTGAATATCCATCCATTACTGATTATCATCTCATTATTGATTGGTGGGGAAAGCGGTGGAGTGGTAGGTATGATTTTAGCTGTCCCTATTTTTGCGATATTGAAAGTGATCCTACAGCATATTTTTATATATTTGCGAAAGACAAGAATATAGAAGGATTTGACATTCACTATCTCTGCCAAGTATAATGTTGTCAAAATCAATAAAGACGAAAATCGATGATGGATCGAGTAGATCATAGTCCATCTAAAGAGAGGAAGTTCCCTGGCTGAAAGAACTTCTAGATGAAGGATGATCGAAGGCTAATCCAAGAGATGAGGATTCCGGCAAACACCGTTACATAGCTTGAGTGACCTTAATTTTAGAGGTTAGATGTAGGAAGTTAGACTGGATAAATTGGTGAAATAGCCAATTTTAAAATGATTCAGACTTCTGAATATCTGACTTCGGACCAAAATTTCAGTATTGTATTTTGGTCTTAAGGTAATCAGGGTGGTACCGCGTAAGTGAGAGTAACACTTTCGTCCCTGACTGGGATGAGAGTGTTTTTTTCATTTAAGGATTAGATTGAATGTGGGTTTGTATACAACGGAGCGCATTGGAATATACAAACCTCTATTACAGGAAATAGAAAAGGAGGATGACAACAATGAGAAAAATGAGTGCAGCTGAAATTCGTAAAGCATTTTTAGACTTTTTCGTTTCTAAAGGTCATCATATTGAACCAAGCGCTTCTTTAATTCCTTATGATGATCCTTCATTACTTTGGATCAATAGCGGTGTAGCCACATTAAA
This sequence comes from Tepidibacillus fermentans, assembly GCF_004342885.1. Taxonomy (NCBI): domain Bacteria; kingdom Bacillati; phylum Bacillota; class Bacilli; order Caryophanales; family Bacillaceae; genus Tepidibacillus; species Tepidibacillus fermentans. Next base: position 130,993 of record NZ_SMAB01000003.1, on the reverse strand, counting down.
ACCTTACTTTGATGGGCGTAAGGTTCCAGAGAATCCTCGGATTACCAATGCGCAAAAATCAATTCGTACCAATGATATTGAAAATGTAGGGAAAACAGCTAGACACCATACTTTTTTTGAAATGTTGGGTAACTTCTCTATAGGTGATTACTTTAAAAAAGAAGCCATCCATTGGGCATGGGAGTTTTTGACAGATGAAAAGTGGATCGGTTTTGATCCCAATCGTTTGTCCGTAACCATTCACCCAGAAGATGATGAAGCATATCGGATTTGGCATGAGGAAATTGGCATTCCAGATGAAAGGATTATCCGATTAGAAGATAACTTTTGGGACATTGGTGAAGGCCCAAGTGGACCCAATACAGAAATCTTTTACGATCGTGGTGAAAAATATTGTGATTCCAGCGATCCTGAATGTTACCCTGGCGGTGAAAATGAACGTTATTTAGAGGTTTGGAACTTAGTATTCTCCCAATATAACCATAATCCAGATGGAAGTTACACCCCGCTTCCACAGAAAAATATTGATACAGGAATGGGTTTAGAACGGATGGCATCCATTATTCAGGATGTGGAAACGAACTTTGATACCGACCTATTCATCCCGATCATTCAGACCGTCGCGAATCACGCTGGAGTGAAATACCATGAGAAAAAAGAAATAGACGTTGCATTAAAAGTCATTGCTGACCATATTCGTACCATTGTATTTGCAATTGGCGATGGGGCATTACCTTCAAACGAAGGCCGTGGTTATATTATTCGTCGTTTGCTTCGTCGTGCTGTTCGTTATGGTAAGTCAATTGGGATTGAAAAACCATTTCTCTATACTTTAACAGGTCTTGTTGGTGAAATTATGAAAGATTACTATCCAGAAGTATTAGAGAAAAAAGACTTTATTGAAAAGGTGATTAAGAATGAAGAGGAACGTTTCCATGAAACATTGACAGAAGGGTTAGCGATTCTAGAAGAAATGGTACAAAAGGCAAAACGTGAAAACCGCACAGAACTAACAGGCGAAGAAGCTTTTAAATTATACGATACTTACGGTTTTCCATTTGATTTAACAGAGGATTATGCACAAGAACAAGGTTTAAATGTAGATAAAGATGGTTTTGAAGTCCAAATGGAGGCTCAAAGAGAACGAGCAAGGTCAGCTAGAAATGAAGTCAATAGTATGAAAGTTCAAGGTGGAATTTTGAGAGATATTAAAGATCCAAGTGAATTTGTCGGATATGATGAATTAATTGTTGAAGCAAAAATCACTCATATCATTGCTGACGAACAACTGCTCGAGTATGTATCCGAAAACGAAGAAGTACACTTGTTTCTTGATAAGACACCATTTTATGCAGAAAGTGGTGGCCAAATTGCCGACCAAGGACTGATTAAAGGGATTCATGGTGAATTAATGGAAGTATTAGATGTAACCAAAGCTCCAAATGGTCAGCATCTTCATCATGTAAAAGTATTAAAAGGAACATTTAAAGTAGGCGATTCCGTCACTGCAGAGGTGAATCAAGAAAAACGTTCCGATATCATCAAGAACCATACGGCAACACACCTTCTTCATCGAGCATTAAAAGATGTTTTGGGAGAACATGCAAACCAAGCTGGTTCTTTGGTAGCTGCTGATCGTCTTCGCTTTGACTTTTCACATTTCAGTGGGTTAACTGAGGAAGAAATAGCTCAAGTGGAAGAAAAAGTGAACCAACAAATCTGGAAGAACCATCCGGTCGCAACCATGATTAAACCCATTGATGAAGCAAAAAAAATGGGAGCTATGGCCCTTTTTAATGAAAAATATGGAGATGAAGTTCGTGTTGTTCAAGTTGGGGATTATAGTTTAGAATTATGCGGTGGTTGTCATGTTCGTAATTCCGGTGAGATTGGAATGTTTAAGATCGTCTCAGAAAGCAGTATTGGGGCAGGAATTCGGAGGATTGAAGCGGTCACGGGAAAATGGGCATACCAGTATATGAACCAGCAATTGTCTCTTCTGAAACAAGTCTCGCAAGAATTAAAGGCGAACATCCAAGATATTCCTGAAAAAATTGAAGGATTACAATCAACGATTAAAGGGCTGCAAAAAGAAAATGAATCTTTAAAAGCGAAATTGAGCAATATTGAAGCGAAGAATCTTGTTGATCGTGTCGAGCAAATCGAAAACATTCAAGTCTTACGCGCAAAAGTAGGTTCCATGGATATGAAAAATCTACGAAATGTATTAGATGATCTAAAAACAAAAGTAACGACAGGTATTATTGTTCTCGCATCTGTACAAGATGATAAAGTAAATCTTGTTGTTTCTGTTTCTGATGATTTGGTCAAGAAAGGTTACCATGCTGGAAACTTAATTAAAGAATTAGCAAGTAGAGTCGGTGGCGGTGGTGGCGGACGACCTGATATGGCTCAAGCTGGCGGAAAGGAACCAGAAAAAATACAAGATGCATTGAAGTACGTGACGGAATATGTAAAATCGGTTACAATGAAATTAGCATAATTTAACTGGAACGTTTCATGTGCGTAAGAATCTGGAAAAGAGGTGTTACCAATGAGCTCGATGGATCATACGATGAAATTTAACGTGAAATCTGAAGAGATAGGGGTTGAACCAAGAGATGTACTCATCTTGGTGTATGAGGCCTTAAAAGAAAAGGGATATAATCCGATCAATCAGATTGTCGGCTATTTACTATCTGGAGATCCTGCTTATATTCCAAGGCATAATAACGCAAGGAATTTAATTCGTAAGATTGAACGCGATGAGATCATCGAGGAATTAGTCAGATTCTATCTTAAACAGCACCATGAGTAAGTCAAAGATATAAAAAATTTAAATTCTTCGTTACAAAAGGGGAGAATGACTCCCCTTTTCTTTCACAATTTAGACAAAAGAACACTTAGAGTATGAGGGAATTTATCGTATGCGTATACTAGGATTAGATGTAGGTGAGAAAACCATTGGTATAGCCATTAGTGACGAATTAGGCTGGACAGCTCAGGGTGTTGAGGTTATCCAAAGAAAAACATTGGATCATGATTTGACACGTCTAAGAGAGATCATTGATCAATATGAAGTGGATGAAATTGTCGTTGGCTTACCAAAAAATATGAATGGTACGATTGGTCCACGAGCTGAAATGATCATGGATTTCGCCAAACAATTAGAAGTTGAATTTGAACTACCGATTCGCTTATGGGATGAACGCTTAACTACGGTTTTGGCAGAAAGAACTTTGATACAAGCGGATATAAGTCGGAAAAAGAGGAAAAAGGTCATTGATAAAATGGCTGCTATGGTGATTTTGCAAGGCTATTTAGATGCGAAGAGGTGATCGATATGAGTCAAGAACAAGAACGAGAATTTCTTTTTATTCCTGACGATGAAGGAAATGAAGAAAAATTTGAGATCATTTATGAGTTTGAAGTAGAGGATAAACGTTATATCCTTGTTACTCCAGCAGATACTACTGGAGATGAGGAAGAAGCAGAGGTTTATGCATTTCGTTTTGAAGAAGATGGTCAAGACATGAAGCTTTATCCCATAGAAGATGAGGAAGAGTGGGATTTAGTTGAGGAAGTATTCAATACGCTTGATTATGAATTTAATCAATGAACCTTAGGAGAGACAAACGATGCAGAAAAGAGAAATCAAAGAAGTCCATTTGTTAAAAGAACAGTTGGGCTCAGAAGTCACACTATTTGATGAAAATGAAAAGGAATATCTTTTTCAACTATTACTAGAGTTAGTTTTTAACGGTAAACATTATGCTTATTTTCAATCTTCCGAATCTGAAGAAGGAGAGATTGAAGTTCTCCGTGTTGTAAAATTAGACAATGGAGATTTTGACTTAGAATTTATTGAAGATGATGATGAATGGGAAGATGTTGTTGAGTTATTCGATGAATGGACGATGCAAAATGGAGAATGAGAGAGGGATTTCCTTCTCTCATTGTTTTTTTTGGCGATTTATGCTAACTTAATAACGATATAGGAGATAAAAAAGATGGTGAGGGGAGAATCATGGATCTCAGCCAAAAGAGAAAATGGATCTTATCCATTTCTGGGACTGTCGTAATTTTAGCTGTAATCATCATTAGTTATGTTTATTCACAATTTCAACCCGTTGATTCGACGGCTGTACAGAAGGTAAAAATAGAAATTCCCCCAGGAAGTACACCTACAAAAATCGCTTCAATTCTGAAAGAACATCAATTAATCAAGAGTGAATGGGCATTTAAACTATATTTAGAATATAAAGGTGACGCTTCAAAATTACAAGCCGGTAGCTATCAATTATCTAAACAGATGAGTATAAGTGAAATCGTTCAACAATTTGTATCAGGGAATGTCGTATTGGATACGGTACGATTTACAATTCCGGAAGGGTATACGATTCTGCAAATTGCAGACAAGCTTAGTAAAGAGGGAATTGTAAATAAGGAGAATTTTTTGAAATTAGCAAAAGAAGGTAATTTTAACTATGATTTTATAAAAGCCATTCCGAATAATGCGAACATTCAATATCGATTAGAGGGATATTTGTTTCCAGATACTTATGTCGTGAAAAAAGGTGCAACAGAAGAAGAAATTATCAATATGATGTTACATCAATTTCAAAAAGAATGGAAACCGGAATGGACTAAAGTTCTTCAAAATCAAAAAATGAGTATCCATCAGGCAGTTACTTTGGCTTCGATTGTCGAAAGAGAAGTGAGTGTCGCTAAGGAAAGACCAATTGTTTCAGGAGTTTTTTATAATCGTTTAAATAATAAATGGAAATTACAATCCTGTGCTACTGTTCAATTTGTATTAGGAAAACAAAAAGATCGACTCACTTTTGCCGATTTAGCAATCAAAAACCCTTACAACACATATATTAATGATGGGCTTCCACCGGGGCCAATATCAAACCCAGGCATAGAAGCAATCAAAGCTGCTATTTTTCCTGCAAAACATGATTATTTCTTTTTTGTCACAAAAAAAGATGGTTCTGGCGAACACTATTTTTCAAAAACATTCGCTGAACACCAAAAGTATGATTCCGATTCCCGGCTCAGTTTAAAAGGGAATTGGTAAGTTAAAAGTGAGAAAGAAGAGGCTTGATTAATAGAAATTGGCGAAAATGCCAATTTCTTTGTCTTATTAGATGAATTAACACTGTGAATATGTTAAAATATTTTTTGTCGTGATTGAGGTGAAGCAGAACATGGGTTTTATTAAAGAAGAAGTGGATCAATATATAACCGAGTTATTACCCCTTGATGATTCCTTTCTTGAGGAATTGCAACAACAAGGAATAAAGGAAGAAATTCCAATTATTCAAGTACCAAGTATGAAGCTGATTCAAGTCTTATTAAATATGATTCGTCCCTCAAACATCATTGAAGTGGGTACGGCTATTGGTTTTTCTACGATCTTTTTGGCAAAATCAGCTCCCTATGCAACGATTCATACGATCGAGCGTAACGAGACAATGATTGCTCGGGCAAAGGAAAATTTTAGAATCGCGGGCTTGGATAAGCAAATCATTTTGTATGAAGGGGATGCGATCGAAATCCTTCCTCACTTACCTCAATCTGAATTTATTTTTATTGATGCCGCCAAAGGAAAGTATAAACAATTTCTTCAATTAGCCTTCCCGTTATTACCTGTGGGAGGAATTTTTGTGTTTGATAATATTCTTTTTCGCGGATATATCGCTGAGGAAGAAATCGTGCAAACAAAACCTATGTTAAAAAAGCTTCATCGCTTCAATCAAGAACTTGCAGATGAAAAAAAGCTACTCACATCGTTTGTTCCAATTGGTGATGGACTAGCGATATCCTATAAATTGGAGGAATAGACATGTCAGCGAAGAAAAAGCCTGAATTATTAGTTACTGCAAAGGATCTAGACGAAGTGCAGCGTTTGTTTGATTCAGGTGCAGATGCTCTTCATATTGGGGGCAAAGAATATGGGCTACGTATGCCAGGCCATTTTACCCTTGAGATGATTGGGGAGGCGACCAAGATTGCCCACCAAAATCAAAAGAAGATTTATGTGCTGATGAATGCTCTATTTCATAATGAAATGTTAGTAGGGCTAGAAGAATATATTCAACGATTAGCACAATTTGAGGTGGATGGGATCGTTTTTGGTGATCCTGCTGTTCTTATGATCGCGAAAAAAGTAGCTCCACAAATTGCTCTGCACTGGAATACGGAGACAACGTCCACGAATTATCAAACGGTGAATTACTGGGCGAAAAAAGGAGCAACGAGAGCGATCCTTGCAAGGGAATTGTCCCTTCAAGAAGTGATTGATATTAAGCAACATGTTGATATTGAAGTACAGGTTCAAGTTCACGGAATGACGTGTATTTTTCATTCAAAAAGGGGACTTGTATCTAGCTACCTTGATTTTACAGGTCAAGAACAAAAGGATACTTCCCAAGATCGAGGGTTATTCTTACGAGAGCATAAACGTCCTAACGAACAATATCCAGTTTTTGAAGATCTTCATGGTACACACATCATGAGTGCGGAAGATATTTGCATGATTGATCATATTGGAAAATTAATAGATGCAGAGATTGATAGTCTCAAAATTGAGGGAATTTTAAAATCAACGAACTATTTGGAAAAAGTCGTTCAACATTATCGGACAGCGATTGATCAATATGTAACTGGAAACAAGGTTACTGTATCTTCCAAAGATATTGAAGCGATACAACCGAAAAATCGCCCACTTGGGACTGGGTTTTATTTTAAAGAACAATATTATTAAAACGAAGGTGGTGAACAGCATGAGTATCATTTCAAGAGAACAAGAAATCATAAAACCTGAACCGGTAATTATCAGAAAACCAGAATTACTGGCACCTGCAGGTAACTTAGAAAAACTAGAATTCGCGGTACGATACGGTGCAGATGCGGTTTATATCGGTGGACAACAATTTGGCTTACGTGCAAAAGCAGGTAATTTTACTTTTGAAGATATGGAAAAGGGTGTGGATTTTGCTCATTCTCGTGGAGCAAAAGTATTTGTTGCGACCAATATTATTGCTCATAATGATGATCTAAATGGTTTAGAAGATTACCTGAAAACATTATATAAAATTGGGATCGATGCGATTATTGTTGCCGATCCAGCGATCATTACAATAGCAAAACAATTGGTTCCTGAAATAGAAATCCACTTAAGTACACAGATGTCTACGACCAATTGGCAGTCGATTCAATTTTGGAAAGAAGAAGGAATCTCTAGAGTCGTGCTAGCCCGTGAGGTTTCGATAAGGGAAATTCGTGAAATCAAAAAGCATGTGGATATAGAAATTGAAGCCTTTATTCACGGTGCGATGTGTATCTCTTACTCTGGTCGTTGTGTTCTATCTAATCACATGACCAGTCGTGATGCGAACCGTGGAGGTTGTGCTCAATCTTGCCGTTGGAAATATGATTTATTTGAAGATGGAATAATCGAAGAAGAAAATGTTCAAGATAAACAAGAAATTCCATTATTTCAAGAGACAGATGATCCTTATACGATGAGTTCGAAGGATTTATGTATGATCGATTCGATCCCAGATATGATTGAAGTAGGGGTTGACTCTTTAAAAATAGAAGGTAGAATGAAGAGTGTCCATTATGTGGCAACCGTGGTAAATGCTTATCGTCAAGCCATTGATACCTATGTCACAGATCCAAAGAATTATAGATTTAACCCTGCATGGTTAGATGAAATTGAAAAAGCAAGTCATCGCCCATTGACGAAGGCCTTTTATTATCGAATGCCAAATAAAGAGGATCAAATCTATGGAGAAGGACCAAAAGTAAGGAAGTATGATTTTGTAGGCCTTGTCCTGAATTATGATGAAAAAACAGGTATAGCTACAATTCAACAAAGGAATAATTTCCAAGTTGGACAAGAAGTTGAATTCTTCGGCCCAAATACGAAATTTATTCAGCGGATTGAACGAATTGTGGATGAAGAAGGAAATGAACTTGACGCAGCGAGACACCCACTACAAATTGTGAAAATCAAAGTAGACCAACCTGTTTATCCTTATGATATGATGCGGAAGGAGAATTAAATTATGCAAAGACCCGTTGTAATCGGAGTAGCCGGTGGAACGGGATCAGGAAAAACAACAGTCGCTAGGCGGATTTTAAAGAGTTTCCCTGATCAACAAGTACTCATGATCGAACAAGACTCCTATTATAAAGATCAATCTCATTTGCCTTTTGAACAAAGGGTAAAAACCAATTACGATCATCCATTTGCTTTTGATAATGACTTATTTCTTGAGCATCTTCATCGTTTGTTAGCCTATAAACCGATTCAGAAACCAATTTATGATTTCACCGTTCATACCCGTAAAAAAGAAACGGTTAAACTCTTACCAAAAGAAGTCATTATCATTGAAGGAATTCTTGTTTTGGAAGATAAACGGTTACGCGATTTAATGGATATTAAGATTTTTGTTGATACGGATGCAGACGAACGCTTTATTCGCCGATTAGTAAGAGATATCCGTGAAAGAGGAAGAACCATGGAGTCTGTCATCGATCAATATTTATCAGTTGTTCGTCCTATGCATCTTCAATTCATCGAACCAACAAAACGTTATGCGGATATTATTATCCCTGAAGGTGGAAAAAATAAAGTCGCGATTGATTTACTTGTGACAAAAATAAAAACGATTCTTGCGGAACGTGAAGCTAGATCGATCTAGTCTTCACTTTTTTTATGTTTATCTCCCCTGAAATCTGTCGATGATAGTATTACCTTACATCTATAGGGGAGAAAGAAAATGTCGATAATACAAAGCCGCAAAAAAAGAATGTTTCGGGTGATGTTGCTCATCGTATTCCTCTTTGGAATTGTAATCGGGCGTTTAGCCTGGATTCAAATCATTGCTACGAAAGACTTTTCCAAGCATCATATCAACTTAATTGAAAACTCTGTGAAACAAAGACAACAGTCATTTGTTTTATCAAGTGGACGAGGAAACATTTATGATCGGCATGGGATTTCACTTTTAGGTGAAAAAGAACTGCAAACGGTTATTGTTTTTCCTTTTATCAGAGAATCGATTGAACGCAGTAAGATCGAAGCGTTAACCAAAATCCTCCAAATAGATGAACAGTCTTTAGTTAAACAGTTAAAAAGTTTAAAAAGGCCAACTTATTTACAACAAAACGGCCAACCGATTACAGTTAGCACTTACCAGCAAAAAGAAATCGAATCTTTACAAATACCGGGGATTATTGTGAGCAATTATCATTTTCAGGATGAAGAGCAGATGGTTGCTAAACATTTGATCGGTTTTTTAGCAAATGATCCGAAAGAAATTGAAGAAAAATATCATGAATCTCTCGAAGAAGGTTTATTAAATAGAAACAGTTTGATTGGCCGTTCAGGATTACAAAAAACCTTTCAAGAGATTCTTCAAGGAACAAAAGAATCAAAGATCGCTTATTTTGTCGATAATCAGGGCAAACCATTAAATGGTCTGGCTTCAAAATATCAAATCCAAGAGGATCAGTTTTACCCACTGTCACTTGTAACCACCATCGATAAAGAGATGCAAAAGGCAACAGAGGAAATTCTGCAAAAGGAACTACAGGCAAGCGGTTTGAAAGAGGGAAGCATAGTCATTCTTGATACTAAAAATGCAGATATCTTAGCGATGGCAAGTGCTCCAGATTTTAATCTTAATCAAGTTGATCCGAATTCAACGAATTGGAATAATAAAGCGGTACAAGTGATCGAGCCAGGTTCCATTTTCAAAACCCTTATCGCAATAGCAGCGATGGAGGAAGGTGTGGTAAAAGAAGGAGAGAAGTTCTTTTGCTCTGGAGATTACGGAAGCGAACAATTCACTTGTTCTAAGGCCCATGGAGAAATTACATTTGAGGAAGGATTTGCGGAATCTTGTAATATCGTATTTGGAGAATTGGCGAAACGATTAGGTCCAGAAAAAATCGAAGAATATGCTGAAAAGCTAGGTTTAGTTGGTATCGTAGGATGGACAGATGAATTTTTTAAGCAAGAAAACTTCAAACAAATCGATAATGAGCAATCCAATCGTGTCTTTTATGAGCCAATGAAGAGAAAAGACCTTGGTTCCATTCTCCGAACTGGAATCGGTCAACAAGATGTACGAATTTCACCGTTAGCTGCAGCCAATTTGATTGTAACGATTCTTCATCATGGCGAAGTATATCAGCCGCGTTTGGTTGAGAAAGTCATCTACAAAAACGAAACAGAATACTTTGAATTTCCAATACAAAAAAGGGAATCGCTAATTGGAAATGAGCGGTCTTATGAAAGACTAAAAAAGATGATGGAGAAAGTGGTTGATGAAGGAACAGGGCGATATCTCAATCAAGCAAGATGGGATTTAGCTGGTAAATCAGGAACAGCAGAAACATCGGTTAAAGGTGTGTACAATAGCTGGTTTATTGGTTATGGCCCAGTGGAAAGACCACGTTATGCGATTGCTGTTGCAATTAAGAATGTAGATACTCGAAGTTTATCTGAGCTTGAAAAACAAGTAAAAGAACGAATTGCAAAAAAAATATTTTTAGAGCTCATGGATGAATTGGCACTCAAGAAAAAATAATCCCAATGGAAAACCCCCATCTATATTTTTTTTATTGAATTGAAAATGTACAGGCACAATTAAGTTGGCCTATTACATAGAATATAATAGTTTTTTCTTTAAACGCCTAGGGGGTGACAAAGTGCCGGGGATTTTTACTGCTCTTGCGTTATTGTTTAAAGAACTCTCCTTATTTGTATCGTATGTCAAAAATAATGCCTTTCCTCAACCATTAGATGAAAAGGAAGAAGAAAAACAGATTGAGCTATTATTAAAAGGCAATAAAAATGCAAGAAATAAATTGATTGAACATAACTTACGACTTGTTGCCCATATTGTGAAGAAATTTGAAAATACGGGAGAAGATGCTGAAGATTTGATTTCAATTGGAACCATTGGCCTAATTAAAGGAATTGAAAGCTATCAATCCAATAAAGGAACAAAATTAGCAACTTATGCCGCACGTTGCATTGAGAATGAAATATTAATGCATCTACGCTCACTAAAAAAATCAAGAAAAGATGTTTCACTTCATGATCCAATTGGTACGGATAAAGAAGGAAATGAAATCACTTTAATTGATGTACTTGGAACAGATTTAGATGTTGTTGTGGATGAAGTTCAATTGAAGATAGAAAAGAGTAAAATCTACAATCATCTGCATATTCTAGATGATCGAGAAAAAGAAGTGGTGATTGGCCGGTTTGGATTAGTAGATGGAAACGAACGAACGCAACGAGAGATTGCAAAGGAATTAGGGATTTCACGTTCTTATGTATCTAGGATCGAAAAACGAGCATTGATGAAGTTGTTTAATGAGTTCTACCGAGCAAGCCGAAAAAAAGTACAGAATGATTAATATTTATAAAGGATGTTGATGAAGAACATTCTTTTTTTCAAAAACATTGATTAACTTATTTAAATACATTTGCTACGTTCCTTTGCTTATAATATGGAGAAAAAAAGCCCAAATTAATGGGCTTTTTTTGATTTGGGTGGATCTGGTTGATAGATAAAATACACGCTAGCGGCGGATGTTTCAATTCTAGCTACCATTGCAAATAAAGAAGCAATCTTCTTATATAATTTTTTCATTTTTATACCCCCCTTTCTTTTTAAGATCGAAAAACTTGTCTATCATCTTAAAGGTGTTAGAACCTAGAGGTGTTAAAGTATAAGATTGAATGAGTATTCCAAAAGAAGAGTAAATGGCAAAGGTTTTTGAATGTAAATATTTGGTAAAAAATAAACTTAGAATAAACCATAAAGATAGAAACAAAAAACTTTTCCATTTAAAACTTGATTTTTTCTCAATGGGGATTGGACGGTTTGTTGCACTTATTGGAACAAAAAATATTGTAGATAAAATACCAATTAGATAGGTAAATACTGTTAATATTACTGGAGAGAATAACCAATCCTTTGTTATTATTATTGAAGGGATTAAGAATAAAATTGTAGAGGAAATTAGACAACGAAGAAAAGTTGAAAGATGAATTCCTCCGGAAAAAATACGGAAAAAAGCAAATGAAAAAGCAACAATTAACATTTTGGCTGTTACCCCAAAAAGTGACGATATCCATATAAAGAAAACAATCTTTAAAAGAACACTAAGAGTAATCTCAATACCGTACCTAATATAATCTACGTCCTCTCGTTCGGCAGCATGAGCTAATTTAGTGGCCAATATGTAGGAAATAGTTGTTAACATTATCTATTCACCTCATAATGGGATTTTCATAATAAACTCCGTTTTATGATCATCTGACAAAACTTCAATCGAACCATGATATTTTTCGATTATCTTTTTGACAATTGATAATCCGTATCCATGCTGACCATTTGCTTTTTTTGTTGAAAAACCTTGTTGGAAAATTTTTGAGAGTAGCTCTTTTTCGATTTTTGGTCCGTTATTTGCTATTGAGATGACTGCTTCATTCCCTTGTTTATCCCAAATAAATTCAATTTTGGGATTTTTAACCGGAAATTCAGTTACGGCTCGCAATGCGTTATCTAAAATATTGCTAATGATTTTTACGAGATCATACCCTTTTATTGTAGGAAAGATATCACTTGTTTTTGTTATAACTTCTAGAGCAACTCCCTTTGATTCAATTTCATTCCATTTTGAATGTAATAGTGCGCTAACGGGAATGTTTTTAATTTGTGTTACACGATTTAACGATTGTATATTGTTAACAAGTTGCTGAATATATTGTTTCAGTTCATCAAAACTTTCAGTCTTAGCGAGTATGTATAATGTTTGAATTTCATTGAGATAATCATGTCTTTCACTTTTTAAAGTATGGATTAAATTTTGAATATTTTCATGATAGCTATCTTCGTATTGGATAATTTCTTTTTCTAAATGATAGTTTTTAAGTTTGATTGTAAAATAAATAAGTACGATGTTGGCGATAATGAGTATTAGACTGACTATTGGGAACCCAGAAATTTTAAATATGATTTCTTTATGTAAAAATTGATATTCTTCGATGTAAAAAGCGTAATTCATATAAATAATAAGATAACCTTGTAAAAAGGCAAAAACAAAAATCATTGTCCAATAAAGCGCTTTTTTCCTATCATAGCCATTTTGATTGAAAAATGATAGAATTGATTTATTTTTTTTATGTAGAATCCAAGTACCCAACATTAACGGGGATAAATATAAAAAAGTGATAAGGAACTTTAAAGGAAATGATTGCAAAATATCATCTATGTTTATAAATTGTCCTACTACGATCACAATAATAGATTCAGTAATCAATAAGCTAAAAAAAGTACTAAAAAAAATGAAAAAAGAACGAATCCAACTATTTTTTAATATAAATTTGTATAAAAGAAAGCTTGAAGTTAAAGTAATAAGAATTCTAAAGTCGGATAAAATATTTATCTTCCATAAAAGATCAGAGAACAATCCAGAGAAAGCGGCCATGAATAGAATTTGTTTTTTTATTTCAGAAAAACGATAACCAAAAAGTGTTGTTCCCCATAAGAAGATCGTAAAAAATTCTGGAAAGGTGATAAATAAGTAGTTCAGAATAAAACTCATTCTATGATGCCTCCAAATTTATGCAATTTTCTATAAAAATAAGTTCTCCATTTTTTTCTAAAATCCTTTCATTTAAAAGAATAAATTTTAAAAATAAAAAGAGGCTAAATATCAGGATCAGCACTTATCATCACTTTTTAAGAAAAGTTCAAAAAAAATTAGAATGATTCTTGTCTATATAGTAAGAAAAAAAGTAAAATGGAAAGTGAAAATAGGAATTATTCCTAAAAACTTTTTTGGAGGGGTATAGATATGGAACACTTTGAATATGTTGTAGCATCAAATAAAGAGTTTGAACAAACCATTGAGGCAATTGATGCAGAATTAAAGAAGATTGCATTTAAAATTGTAGCTCGTATTAACATTCATGAGAACATCTTAGCGAAAGGATACGATTTTAAAAAGAAGGTTAGCGTATTAGAAATTTGCAATGCGGGTGAGGCTTACGAAATCCTTTCTTTAGGTACTGAAGTATCCATCTTCCTACCATGCAAAATCACGGTTACTGAAGATGAAAATGGTGTAAATGTTCGTCTACCAAGACCTACTTTCCTATTAAATCAATATGGAAAAGAAGAGTGGAATAAAATCGCTGACAAAGTAGAAGGTTTAATGATCAGCGTGATGGATGCAGCAGCAAAATAAGTTTTACATACGAAACGTTTCCCATTGTGTGATATACACAGTGGGATTTTTTTTTTTTACAGGAATTATTTCTGATTTTATGGTAAACTAATCCAAAAAGATCATTTGATTGATCTTCATACTTTCTTTATAGTTTCATTCTACAATCAGTTTTGTAGGAGTTGATAGCTATGACTAGGATCTTAATCGTTGATGATGAATTTCATATGAGACAACTACTGCGAATTTATTTACAACAACATCATTATCAAGTAGATGAAGCAGAAAATGGAAAAGAAGCATATGATAAAATCCTAAAAGAAGAATATGATTTGATGGTGCTTGATATCATGATGCCTGTCATGGATGGTTGGGAAACATTAGAGAAAGTGAGGAAAGTTTCTGATTTACCCGTTTTGATGCTAACAGCAAAAGGCACGACAGAGGATAAAGTAACTGGACTTACATCTGGAGCCGATGATTACTTGGTAAAGCCATTTGAAGAGGCAGAGTTGGTTGCTCGTATCCAGGCCTTATTACGAAGAACACAAAAAAATACAGAAGAAGATGAGTTATTAAAATATAAAGGGATTGTTTTAAATCTCTCAGCGCGGATTGCTACTTACTTAGAAAAAACGATCAACCTTACTCAAACCGAATTTGATTTATTGGAAATCTTAATTAAGCACAAAGGGAAAGTCCTTTCACGAGAACAATTGGTTGAACTGGTTTGGGGTATCGATTTTATGGGAGAGGATCGAACCGTTGATTCTCATATTAAAAATCTGAGAGAAAAACTTCGAAAAGCTGGATTAGAAGAACAAATCATAAAAACGGTATGGGGAATCGGATATAAAGTAGAATAAGAATGAGGGATTTGAATCTATTTTGAAGGAATGAAGTGGGAATCATGAGAAAATTTTTATGGGTTATTTTTTCTGTATTTTCAATTTTTGTTGGTGTTTCCTTCCTCTTGTTCGCGATTCGGATGATTTGGTTTCCTCCATATAAGATGGGGATGATGATGGGTAGAGGGATGATGGTGCACCATATGTATTTTTGGATGAGAGGAACGTTTTGGATTTTCTTAATACTGATTGGAATCCTGATTGTGAATAGGTTTATATTTTACAAACACAAAAAAATGAAGTGATAAATGAAACAGTTTAAAAGAAAACAATTTTTCTTTTATCGATTAGGCTGTTCTCCCAGTGTGTTACTGACTCAGACGATGACTCATTCAGTCGCTTTTTTTGATTGCGAAGATGAATAAAAAATTCTGACAATAGTTTGCTATTGCTTGTGAATTTTTTGTAGTGCGCTATAATAGACACAGAAAACAAAATAGCGTGTGATAAATAGGTTCCTACTGATTCAATCAGAAGGATGAAAAGGGAAATCGGTGAAAATCCGATGCGGTCCCGCCACTGTATTTGGTAGAAGCCTCCTCAAGAATCCACTGTCGTTAGATGGGAAGGAGTGGAAGGTATGCCATAAGCCAGGAGACCTGCCTATTTATTATTAAGGAAGCTAAACCTTCGAGGAAAAGGGGAGGCATCAATAAACTGATTAACTCATCATGTTACTTTGATCCCTTTTTATCTTCGATAAAAAGGGATTTTGCTTTTAATTTGCTTTTTCTATCATTATTTCAATAGGTGAAGTTATGAATCAGAAAAGAAACATGATCATTTGGACAGGAGGGCTTATCCTCTTGCTCCTAATTTCAATCTTTGCAAGTGTCTCGATTGGCTCTGTTTCAGTAGCACTACCAACAACGACAAAAATTTTGATTCACCATATTCCGTTTATTAACAGTACTCCAACATGGGAGGCTAGTGAAGAATTAATCGTGATGAATCTAAGATTGCCTAGAGTTTTCCTCGCTATCCTAATTGGAGCTATGCTATCGGTATCTGGCGTTGCCTTTCAAGGAGTATTAAGGAATCCACTTGCTGATCCTTATATTCTTGGTGTTTCCTCAGGGGCTGCATTAGGTGCGGCAATCGCGATTCTTTTTATACCGAATCTTATGTTGTTTGGGCGGTTTACTTTGCCTATTTTTGCTTTTCTTGGCTCAGTACTAGCGTTGATTTTGGTACTGCTAATATCGGGTAAACAACGGCATCGAGGAAGTGACTCCTTCATTCTAGCGGGAGTGATTGTGCAATCGTTTATGGGGGCCGTTTTATCTTTTCTGATCACCATATCAGATAAAAAACTTCAATCGATTGTTTTCTGGATGATGGGGAGTTTAGCTAATCATGATTGGCAGGATGTCTGGGTACTGATTCCTTATTTCATGATTGGGACACTATTCTTACTCATTCAACAACGTGATCTTAATATCCTTTCTCTTGGTGAAAATGCGGCAATTCATTTAGGAATGGATGTCCAGAAAAAGAAAGTTTTGATCTTAGCTTTTGCATCACTTTTGGCTGCATCGGCTATTTCGATCGTGGGAATCATCGGATTTATTGGTCTTATCATTCCTCATTTGATCCGTATCGTATTTGGTTCCAATCATAAGATCTTATTACCGGTCTCTGTGATTGCTGGTGGAATTTTCTTACTCTGGACCGATACCTTAGCAAGGACTATTATTCCTTCAAGAGAGATTCCAATCGGTGTTCTTACTGCGTTTTTGGGTGCACCCTTTTTCGCCTATCTATTTTATAAAAGTCGAAATGGGAGGAGTTAAAAAATGAGTCTCTTCCAAGTGAATCATGTTTCCCATTTTTTTGGTCAAAAACAAGTGTTGTATAATATACATTTTGAAATAGAAGAGGGAAGTATCCTTGGCATCATCGGACCAAATGGAAGTGGGAAAACCACCTTACTCCATGCTATGAGTGGTTTGTTTGACGTTGATGAAGGAGAAATCTTATTTCAGGGAGAAAAAATAACGAGCTATCGAAAAAAAGAGTTGGCTCGAAAAATAGCGGTCATGTCCCAGAAAGGGACACCACCTATTTCTTTTACGGTAGAGGAAGTGGTCGCGATGGGAAGATACCCGTGGTTAAACTTCTTTTCAAGTCTATCAAGTCGTGATCTATTCATAGTTAAACAGACCCTCCATCAGCTAGGATTATGGGAAAAGAGAGCACAACAAGTTGCAACCTTAAGTGGTGGAGAAAGGCAATTAGTCTCGCTTGCACGAGCCATGGTGCAACAACCAGAAGTGCTTATTCTCGATGAACCAACTACTTATCTAGATATTGGTCACCAAATGGTTGTGCTAGAGCACATCCGTAGATGGCAACGAGAAAAAGGAATTACTGTGATTATGGTATTGCACGATCTCAATTTAGCAGCACAATATTGCAGTCAATTGTTGCTAATTCATGATGGTAAGATGGAGTCTCTAGGAAAAGTGGAAGAGGTCATTCGCGCGGAAGAAATCGAACGGGTTTATCAAACAAAACTGATTGTAGTGAATCATCCGAAATTAAAAGTACCACAAATTCTCTTACAAGCATAAGTCTATGAAGTTGCACCTTCCGTTTGGATTAATGGGAGATAATATAATTCTGATTCCACTACTTTCCATAAGTTCCGCAAGATTAGAATGTCTTTCTTTAAACTTTTCAAGCTCGTCAGTAAATTTATCGTGATTCTTCTTGATATCATCCAAGGTAGGTAGTTTTCTGACAAACGCCATTTTACACTTCGACATGACAAGTAGATTCCCATCAAATCGAATATTGATCTCCTTTTATATTCCGTTTTTCATTATATATGAAATGCTTTGTCTAGTTGTATTTCATAAAAGTTATTTGCTAAAATTGGAATAAAGATGCTGAATCCATGATAAGGAGGATGGTTCAATGGCAATTGTAGAAGTAACGATTACCCCGTTAGGAACAGGAACACCAAGTGTGAGCCAATATGTAGCAGATGTCCATAAAGTACTAGAGGAAGCACCAGAACCCGTTCATTTTCAATTAACTGCGATGAGTACGATCATCGAAGGTGATTTAAAAGATATCATGGCAGTAATTATGAGAATGCATGAAGTTCCTTTTGATAAAGGTGCATTACGTGTATCGACCCTCATACGAATTGATGATCGAAGAGATAAACCAGCTTCGATAGAACAAAAAGTGAAATCCGTAAACGAAAAGTTAGGTCATGCATAGGAGAAACAGAAGAAGACTACAAAGTAAGAAAGTAGTCTTCTTTTTTTTAATTTTCTAAAGGCATATGTTCTTCATTGGTTCTAATATGTATTTTGCTAATTCGAAATCGATCCATTTTTTCGATCGTGAATACGATATCCTCAAAGTCGATCTGCGATCCTTCATGTACGTCAGGGAGTTTGGAATAAAGCCAACCACCAATCGTATCCATATCCTCGTCATTTTTTAAATTGATACCGAATTTTTCTTCAATATCTTCAAGAAGAACCTTTCCGTCGACTAAATACTCATTTTCTGCTATTTCCTCGATCATCGGCCGCTCTTCTTGGTCAAATTCATCTCGAATTTCTCCAACGATTTCTTCCAACATATCCTCAAGAGTGACAAGTCCTGCTGTTCCACCATATTCATCCAACAGAATGGCCATTTCTGTTCGTTCCTTTTGCATTCTTTTTAGCAGTTCATGGACGGGAGTGGTTTCAATCGCCATCAGTGCTGGATGAGCATAAGTTTCAAGTGCTTGATGTTTCCCCTTTATGTAGTCTAGAATCAATTCCTTCGAATTAACAATCCCGATTAAGTGATCTTTATCATCCTGTACAAAGGGATAGCGGGTGAATTTTTCTTTCTCGATAATCTCCAAATTTTCCTCAAAAGAAAGGTTATTATACAGACAGACCATCTCTGTTCTTGGAATCATAATTTCCTTCGCTACCCGATTATCAAACTCAAAAATATTATTTACGTAATCATATTCTGTTTGGTTGATTTCTCCACTTTCGTAGCTTCTAGAAAGAATATGCTTTAGCTCTTCTTCGCTGTGGACATTATCATGTTCGCTAATTGTTGGGAATCCCATCAGACGAACCAATAGATTGGCACTCCCATTTAATAACCAGACAAAAGGAAACAAGATAGTATGGAAAAAAATTAATGGTCTTGCAGTTGCTAAAGCAAGTGGTTCTGCCTTTATGATCGCTATTGTTTTTGGTGTCAATTCACCGAGTACCACATGTAGATAAGTAATCAGGGTAAAGGCTACAATAAAACTAATGGTTGATTGAATCTGAGTTGGGAGATGAAAACGTTCAAAAATAGGTAGTAAGAGTTCATAGAAAGTAGGTTCCCCCAACCACCCTAAGGCTAATGAGGATAAGGTAATCCCAACCTGTGCAGTAGAAAGATATTCATTTAAGTTATGAATAATTTTTTTTGTATGTAATGCCTTACGATTGCCATTTGCAATCAGTTGATCGATTCTTGATTCTCGAACTTTAACAATAGCAAATTCTGCGGCAACAAAGAAGGCAGAGAAGAAAATAAAAAATATGGTTAATACTATATATAATAGTTGCAAAAAACCACCCTCTATAGCTGATACCAAAAAATAGTAGATTCCATTTGTAGTTACTACTTAGTGTAGATAAAAAGTTAAAAATCATGCCTATAAAATTTGCTTTAAAACCGATCTTAAATTGCAGACCAAAGGATAAATATGGTATAGTTATTGCCGATATTAGATAATATTGACTTATACTTTTCTTAAGGAGTTTTGTTTGTGCTGTTAAATTATTTTGTACCTGACTTATATGTTCAATCCATTTATCATATTGATCTTGTGGCCCTTAAAAAACGTGGTGTAACTACGATCATTACCGATCTTGATAATACATTAGTAGAAGCAGACTCACCGTACTATACTCCGAAATTAGTCAAATGGTTAGATGATTTGCAGGAGATGGGCTTTAAAGTCATCATTGTGTCGAATAATAATCGAACAAGGGTATCAGAGTTTGCTGATTCCTTAACGGTTCCATATATTCATCAGGCGAAAAAACCAACAAAACGAGCATTTAAACTGGCACTTGAACGACTTCAATCTACTGTAGAAGAAACAGTTGTGATTGGTGATCAATTATTAACTGATGTTTTTGGCGGGAATCGGATGGGGTTATATACCATTCTGGTTGTACCGATTTCACCTAAAGAAAAGCTCGGGACAAAAATTAACCGAGCGATTGAACGGAGAATCATGAATTGGCTAAAACGTCGGAAAATGATACCTTGGGGGGATAAATGAATGACAGAAATCAAATATTGTGAAGGGTGTGGCGCCACACTTCAAACAACAGACCCAACAAAAGTGGGGTATATCCCACCATCTGCATTAGAAAAAGAACATAAAATTTGTCAACGTTGCTTTCGGATAAAAAACTATAATGAAGTGATTCCGCTTCAAATGGATGAGGATGAATTTTTAGAAATTCTTCATTCCATTGGAAACACAGATAGTTTTGTAGTACAAATTGTGGATCTTTTTGACATTGATGGAACCTTAATCGCGGGTTTGCCACGATTTATCGGTAAAAATCCTTATATTCTTGTTGCAAATAAAATTGACTTGTTCCCAAAATCAGTGAATCATCAAAAAATCAAACATTGGTTAAAAAAATATGTGAATGAACACGGACTTTATCCCGAAGAAATTTTTCTTGTGAGTGCTGAAAAAAATATTGGTTTACTCGATGTGATTCGTTATTTAGAACGAGAAAAAGGAAAACGCGATGTGTTTGTCGTTGGAGCTACAAATGTAGGAAAATCATCTTTTATTAATCGCATAATTTCAATAATTAAAGGAAAACATGAACATTTTGCACTTACCACATCGAGATATCCTGGAACGACCTTAAATGTGGTGCGAATCCCTTTCATTGATGGAACTGATATGATCGATACACCAGGAATTGTCAATCATAAACGTTTTAGCGAATGGGTCGATCCGAAATCATTAAAAGCGATTATCCCAAACAAAACGGTAAAGCCAAAGGTATACCAATTAAAAGGCGATCAAACTTTATTTTGGGGCGGTTTAGCCCGAATTGATCAAGTAGGGGAAACAAAGAACAATTTTGTCTGCTATTTAGCCAATGCCATTCCAATTCATCGAACGAAGAGAGTAAATGCCGATGAAATTTATCAAAAACATCTTGGTGAATTACTTCAACCTCCAACACTTAAGGAAGCAAACCAACTGCCACCATTGACCAAACATAGTTTTCGATTTACAGGTCGTAATAAGGTGGATATTGTTATCTCTGGTTTAGGATGGGTCGCTGTTGATGGTGAACCGACGACGATTGACATTTATGTACCAAAAGGGATTGGTGTCCACCTTCGGGAGGCTTTAATTTAAACAGGAATTGAGGGAGATGGAGATGGAAGTTGATAGTCAAACACAATTGATTGGACTAATCGGTCACCCTGTATCTCATTCTAGATCGCCACAGATGCATAATGCTATGTTTCAAAAATTGGGATTAAATTACACTTATTTAGCTTTTGATGTCTTAACCGAGTATTTAAAAGAAGCAATCGAAGGTATGAGAGCATTAAACATCAAGGGGTTCAATGTAACCATTCCTCATAAGGTTAACGTGATGAAGTATCTGGATCAAATTTCGGAAGAAGCTAAACGAATTGGCGCGGTGAATACAATCGTAAACGATAAGGGTCAGTTAATTGGATATAACACGGATGGAGAAGGGTATCTTCGTTCATTGGTGGAAGAAACGGATGTCCAGTTAAAAGGAAAAAGAGTACTGATGATTGGAGCTGGTGGTGCAGCGAGAGCGATTGGTTATACATTGGCTAATACACCGATTGAGCAATTATCCATTATCAATCGAGACCAAAATAAAGCTCATATTTTGCGGAAAGACTTGGAACATTATGCAAAAACAGAAGTATTACCAATGGAACAAATTGAAAAAGGTGTGAAAGAAGCAGATATTATTGTAAACACGACTTCGATTGGGATGTCACCCAATATCGACCAATCGTTAATTGACAAAGAATGGATTCAGCCTCATCAACTTGTCAGTGATATTATTTACAATCCCTTAGAGACAAAACTCATCCATGATGCCAGGTCTCAGGGAGCATCCGTTCATTCAGGACTTGGGATGTTTGTTTATCAAGGGGTTATTGCCTTTGAAAAATGGACAGGTGTGACACCTGATCCTTCCTATATGAAAAAGAAGGTTATTGAATCTATAAATGAGAAAGGAAGAAATTGATGTTAACAGGAAAACAAAAAAGGTACTTACGTTCATTAGCTCATCATCTTGATCCCATCTTCCAAGTAGGAAAAGGTGGAGTAAACGAGAATATGATTAACCAAATCAATGAAGCACTTGAAGCTCGAGAATTGATCAAGGTTTCTGTTCTAAAAAATAGTTTGGAAGAAACAGATGAAGCGGCA
The DNA here is from genome assembly GCF_004342885.1 of Tepidibacillus fermentans. NCBI lineage: Bacteria > Bacillati > Bacillota > Bacilli > Caryophanales > Bacillaceae > Tepidibacillus > Tepidibacillus fermentans. Next base: position 108,322 of record NZ_SMAB01000003.1, on the reverse strand, counting down.
GATGCCATTGTGAAGGGAACAAATGCAGAGCTTGTTCAGATTATTGGTCATACGATCGTGCTCTATAAAGAATCGAAAGAGAATAAAACAATTGAATTGCCGAGGTAACGATGAAAAAAGTAGGGATACTTGGAGGAACCTTTGATCCGCTTCATATTGTCCATTTCATCATGGCTGATCAATCTCTTTTTTATGGGGGATTAGATGAAATTTGGTTCATGCCAGCCTATATCCCACCCCATAAGCAAAGTCGATCGATTACATCAGCTGATCAGAGAATAGAAATGGTAAAAAGAGCAATTCAGAATGAACCTCAATATCGGCTATGCACGATTGAATTGGAACGAAATGGCCCTTCTTATACTTTAGAAACGATAAAGGAACTGCAATCAAGATATCCAGATATTTCTTTTTCTTTCATTATTGGTGGAGATATGATTCAGTATTTGCCAAAATGGTACGGGATTGAGGAATTATTATCACTGATTCAATTTATCGGCTTACCGCGGCCTGGTTATTCTTTGGTTCCTCGTACGGAAAGGGAAAAACAAATTATCGATCAAGTGAAAATCATTCCAATGCCACAATTAGAGATTTCCTCAACTTTAATTCGTCATTGGGTAAAGGAAGGCAGACCACTCCGTTATCTCGTTCCTGTTGCTGTGGAACAATATATAAAGGAGAACCATTTATATGAAGATTGATCTAGAGTATTTAAAAGCAGAGTTAAAAAAAGAGGTAACTGAACATCGTTATATCCACTCACTTGGCGTGGCTGATACAGCCAAACGCTTAGCACAAATTTATCAAGCGGACTCATCCAAAGCAGTAATTGCTGGGATTCTTCATGACTTTACCAAATTTTGGCCAAAAGAAGAGTTAGCCAAACGGATTAGAGAAAGTAAGGAATTAGCTCAAGATTTGTTAGATTATAATGCAGAACTCTGGCATGGCCCAGTTGCCTCGGTTGTGATTCAAGAATGGTTTGATATTCGGGATGAGGAAATAATCATGGCCATCCGTTACCATACCTCAGGACGGGAGCAAATGTCACTGTTAGAAAAAATCGTTTGTTTAGCTGATTATATTGAACCATCACGCCAGTTTCCCGGTGTAGATGAAATTCGGAAAATCGCTGAACAAGATTTAGATGAAGCGTTGCAAGTGGCTTTTGATGGAACGATTCAATTTTTAATTCAAAAGAAGATGAAAATATATCCCTTAACTGTAAAAGCAAGAAATGATCTATTGAAGGAATAATAACTATGAAAGAATGGAGGAAAGCAGATGGAACAGTCTATATTAGATATTGCGAAATTGGCCGCAAAAATTGCTTCCGACAAAAAAGCAAAAGATGTCGTTGTTCTTGAAATAAAAGGGTTATCTGTGATCGCCGACTATTTCGTCATCTGTAGCGGGAATTCAGAGACACAAGTTCAAGCCATCGCGAATGAGATTAAAGATAAAATGGAAGAACAGCAGATTGAAGTAAAGGGTTGGGAAGGTATGGATCAGGCAAGATGGGTCTTGATCGATCTAGGTGATGTCGTGGTGCATGTATTCCATAAAGATGAACGGGAATTTTATAATTTAGAGCGTTTATGGAGAGACGCTCCAGTCATTGAAGTAGAAGGAGTCGTAGAATGAGTTTAAAAGCGGGTACATATGAGGTTTTAGCAGTAGAACGTGAATCGCCGTTTGGTTATTTTTTAAGCAATGGTCATGAAGATGTTCTTCTTCATCATTCAGAAACCAATCAACAAGAACTAAAAATCGGTGAGGAAATAAAGGTATTTCTCTACAATGATCATAAAGGTCGAATTGCAGCTACCCTGCAAACACCGAAGTTAGTCTTTGGGGACGTTGGCTTTCTAGAAGTAACAGGTTTTCAACCCAAGGTCGGCTATTTTTTGGATAATGGTATTGGCAAGGACGTTCTATTGCCGATCAGCGAATTACCAAAAGAAAGAAAACTTTGGCCGAACCTTGGTGATCGATTATTGGTTACATTTAACTATGATAAACAAGGGCGACTACTTGCAGAATTGGTTGTGGATGAACTGAAGATCAACCAATACATAACCAAGCAACGTGAAATCGATCACAACAAGACTAAGCTTCTAAAACAAAACCAAACTGTAAAAGGAATTGTAATTCATCATTTCAGTGTTGGAGCATTGGTTTTAACGGATACAAATCATCTTGGCTTTATTCACCGTTCAGTACAAATCAAGGAGTTACGTTTAGGAGAACAGGTCGAAGCGAGAGTAGCGTTTATTCGCGAAGATGGAAAAGTGAACTTGTCCATGAGACCATTAAAAGAAGTTGGTAGAATCGAAGATGCAGAAAGAATATTGCAGTATCTAAAAGAACGTGGTGGTGCAATGCCTTATTGGGACAAGACTCCCCCAGAAATATTGATGGAAAAATTTCATCTTAGCAAAGCTGCATTTAAACGAGCTATGGGAAAGTTAATGAAGGATGGTCTAGTTTATCAAGAGGAAGGGTGGACATATTTAAAAGAAAATCATGATGTATAATCGGTTTGCTTATATTTACGACGTATTGATGAAAGATGCTCCTTATGAGGAATGGATTCGATTTACAGAAGAGATTATCGATCAGTATCAAATCAATCCGAATCAGATCATTGATTTGGGATGTGGTACAGGCAGTATAGCGATTCCTTTAGCAAAAAAGGGATATCAGATGATTGGTATCGATTTATCTGAAGAAATGCTTTCGATCGCTTATGATAAAATGATGGATCAACATCTACAGTTTCCGCTTCTTCAACAAGACATGAGGGAACTTGAACTACAAAATCAAGCAGAGTTGATCATCAGATATTGTGATTCCTTAAATTATCTAATTGGCTTAGATTATCTAAGACAAACCTTTGTACGAGTGAATCAACATCTAAAAAAGAAGGGATTTTTTGTTTTTGATCTGCATTCTCCTTATAAACTGACTCATATATTTGCTAATCAAACCTTTGCGTGGAACGAAGATGATATCTCCGTGATTTGGGAAACAACAGTGGATCTGGAACAATTGATTGTGGAACATGAGCTTACTTTTTTTGTCGAGCAAGATGATGAATGTTATCAAAAGTTTGAAGAAACACATGTTCAACAAACCTACCCAATTGAAAAAGTGAAACAACTCTTAGAAGAAACAGGATTTGAACTTCTCACAACTTATGGCGATTTTCAATTAGAACCAGTTAGGGATACGACCGAGAGGATTTTTTATATTGCACAAAAACATAGATGAGCAACTATTGACAATTGGTACAAAAGTTTCATATAATCATAACTAAAATTAAGAACTAGTATAAAAGTAATGAGAAGGATTAGTAACAGGATGATTGATTTGATAGAGAGTCGGGTTTGGTGGAAACCGATAAGTCAACGCTTGTGAACTCACCTTTAAACTGTAGAAGGGAAATCAGTACTTTCTATCGTATTATCTGCGTTAAAGATCTCGAGTGGTATTGTCATCATGACGATGAGAATATCATTAGGGTGGTACCACGGGAATGTTTTTACTAACCTCTCGTCCCTAGCAGTTGAGCTTTGGGGTGGGAGGTTTTATTATATTTTAGGAGGTTTTCAGCATGAGTGAACAGGTTTATCAACCTGGGAAGATTGAGAAAAAGTGGCAACAAATCTGGGAAGAAAATGATGCGAATAAGACAAACGAGGATATGGCAAAACCAAAATATTATACACTGGAGCAATTCCCTTATCCTTCTGGTGAAGGTTTACATATGGGTCATGTTCGCGTCTATACAATCGGTGATGTGATCGCTCGTTTTAAACGAATGAAAGGATATCAAGTTCTTCATCCAATGGGTGCAGATGCGTTTGGTCTTCCTGCCGAGAATGCAGCGATTCAAAGAGGGGTCAACCCACGGGAATGGACATTAAAGAATATGGAGCGGATTCGCACCGAACAGAAGCGTCTGGGTGTATCCTATGATTGGGATCGTTATGTGGGGACTTGCCTTCCAGACTATTATAAATGGACGCAATGGCTGTTCTTGCTATTCTATGAGCGTGGCTTAGCTTATAAAAAACAAGCAGCAGTCAACTGGTGCCCAACTTGTAATACGGTTCTCGCCAATGAACAAGTGGAAGATGGAAAGTGCTGGCGTTGTGATAGCGAAGTGACTAAAAAAGAACTGAATCAATGGTTCTTTAAAATTACGGACTATGCTGAGCGGTTACTTCAAGACCTTGACCAATTGGATGGGTGGCCAGATAAAGTAAAAATGATGCAACGCAACTGGATTGGAAAGAGTGAAGGGGCAGAAGTCGTCTTTACTGTTCCAACTCTTAACGATAAAAAGATCTCTGTTTTCACTACTCGTCCAGACACCTTATATGGAGTCACCTATATGGTTCTAGCACCTGAGCATCCGTTGGTTCCACAATTGATTGCCGGGAAAGAGAATGAGCAAACCATTCTAGACTTTATTGAAGACTTAAAGAAAGTAAATGAAATCACTCGGACTTCCACAGAAGAAGAAAAAGTGGGTTATTTCACAGGTTCTTATGCGAGACATCCATTAACAGGAGAAGATGTACCAATTTGGGTAGCCAACTATGTGTTGATGGATTATGGTACAGGGGCTGTTATGGGGGTTCCCGCTCATGATGAGAGAGACTTCTTATTTGCAAAGAAATATAACCTTCCGATCAAGATTGTTGTTCAAAATCAAGAAGGTTTTCCACGATCGGTGGAAGAAATGGATGGAGCTTTTACAGAAGACGGAACACTTGTCCATTCTGATCGTTTCAATGGCTTACCAAACCGCGAAGCAATTCAGACTATCGCTAAATATTTGGAAGAAATCGGGAAAGGGAAACCAACTGTTTCTTACCGTTTAAGAGATTGGCTTATTTCACGCCAACGTTATTGGGGTACCCCAATTCCTATGGTCTATTGTGATACATGTGGCGTGGTACCAGTACCAGTAGACCAGTTGCCTGTGCTCCTACCAGAGGACGTGATTTTTAATGGAAAAGATAATCCATTAACCACATCCGAGTCGTTTGTTCATACTACATGTCCAAAATGTGGCGGCCATGCACATCGGGAAACAGATACCATGGATACCTTTATTGATTCTTCTTGGTACTATTTCCGATATGCAAGTCCTCATGAAGAGACCAAACCGTTTGACTCCAAACAAGTGAATAAGTGGTTGCCTGTTGATGAATATATTGGTGGAATTGAACACGCAGTCCTACATTTACTCTACTCACGATTCTTTACAAAAGTATTGTATGATGCAGGATTAATTTCATTCCAAGAACCTTTTAAATCTCTATTAACGCAAGGGATGGTTCTTAAGGATGGGGCAAAGATGTCAAAATCCAAAGGGAATGTAGTGAGTCCAAATGAAATCATCGAGAAATATGGGGCTGACACAGGACGTCTCTTTATCCTCTTTGCGGCTCCACCAGATCGTGACCTCGATTGGAGTGATTCTGGAGTAGAAGGAAGCCATCGTTTCTTAAATCGTGTTTGGAGAATGGTTCAACAAAATCTTGAGACCCTCACTGCGAATCCAGAGGTTAAAGTCGAAACCGATGCCGAAAAAGAACTTCGTCGGATGATCAATGTTACGATCAAACGGGTAACGGAAGATATTGATCTAAGAAACAACTTCAACACTGCGATTTCTGCAATCATGGAGTTCGTCAACAAGATTCATAGCTATCCAGAGGATGGAAACAAGGGACTCTTTAAACAAGCAATTGAAACAGTGGTGATCTTGCTTGCACCAATGACTCCACATATCACTGAAGAATTGTGGCAAATGATGGGGCATGACTCTAGTGTTCACCAACAAGAGTGGCCAACCTACAATGAAGAATATTTGGTACTTGATGAAGTGGAAATCGCCATTCAAATCAATGGCAAGATTCGTGGAAAAATGGTGGTTCCAACCTCTTCAAGCAAAGAAGAGATTGAGAAACTTGTCCTTGCAGATGAACGTCTAAATGAATGGACACAAGGAAAATCAATCAAGAAAGTGATCGTCGTTTTAGGCAAGTTAGTCAATATTGTCGTGGGATAAAAGGGAATAAGTTATGGGACAAAAATAGCTGCCGAGAATTTCTCGGCAGTTATTTTTATTTCTGTTTAACTGTTACGTAGTAAAATTTATTTTCATGAGTAACAAAAAGAATGGTTTTTTTGTTGTTTTTCATATTTGTAATAGGAGCGCGTTGGAATATACAAACCTATTTTTATATGAAATGGAATTGATTGAAGGATTTGTTCAAATATTATCGAAATAATTAATAGATTCCGAATTATTTCGATTAGTTCATAAAAGACTCAAACATCTCAATCGTCACAATTTTTCTAGTTGGTAGTTGATTTTTCACGGCAAACTCATTCATTTTTTGCGTCCATTGGTTGAGAGGAGCTAAGTCGATTGGTTTGCCAGCTTGATAATCTGCGACCAATTTGTCAATGATTGCCTCACGTTGTTGATCCATTTTCTTATAGGTTTCAATTGCTTTTACTTTTTCATTTACTTTTTTGGAAATTTCTAAATGAACACTAGCCAATGTAAACACCTCGGTTCATCAATCGATTTCAAATTTAGAAAGGATGGTAACGGTGGATCTAATTTCAAAGTTTCACTTCACGAAAAGAGAAAAAATCTTTATTATTCTATTTATTATGGCCCTCTTGTTTGGAATAAGTCAATATATCTCTTCCAAACAAGAAGATCCGCCACCATTTAGAGACCAAGCAAAAGACGCGTCAAATGCTATTTCGAGTAAAACCGAATCAGAGAAAACAAATTCGGAAGAGATTGTGGTTGATGTCAAAGGTGCAGTCATGAAACCAGGGATCTATCATCTGAAAAATAATGCAAGATTACAAGATGTTCTTGAACTTGCAGGAGGAACTTTACCTACCGCTGATTTAAACCAAGTGAATTTAGCTTTAAAGTTAAAGGATGAAATGGTGGTCTATATTCCGGTAAAAGGAGAAGAAGTAGGAACTAAAATCATTAGTCAAACAGCAGGTAGCGGGATCACAACCAATCCTTCAAATCAAACCTCTAGTAAAATCAATATTAATACGGCCGATGAAGCGCAATTAATGGAATTAGATGGAATTGGAGCAACGAGGGCCAAGGCAATCATTGAATATCGTCAACAAAATGGCCCCTTTCAAAAAATTGAAGATCTCATGAATGTGTCTGGCATCGGTGAAAAAACATTCGAAAAATTAAAAGAAAAAATTTCGGTACATTAATCCAATCTTGTGATCTTTACCCATGTCGCTAATGTAGGAGACGTACATTCATTGGTGATTCATCCTGCGAGTACGACACATCAACAGCTTACAGATGATGAGAAAATCGCCGCAGGTGTACCTAACGATCTCATTCGTGTATCGGTTGGGATTGAAGATATTGATGATTTATTGGCAGATTTGGATCAAGCTTTAACTGCTATATAACCTTGGTATAAAGAAATGCGATGTTAGTTAAACTATTGACGTACTCTTTGATATCCATTAATGTTGACTTAGATGAAAGGGGGAAAATTATGAGTCGTTTAACTACAGATGAACAAATAAAAAGCTTATTAAAAGAATCCAAGCGGATTGCAATTGTTGGACTATCTAACAAACCTGATCGTGACAGTTATAAGGTAGCAGAGTATTTGAACAACCAAGGATATGAGGTCATCCCTGTCAATCCAACGATTGATGAAGTTCTAGGAAAAAAAGCAGTAGGTTCTTTAAAGGAGATTGAAGGTCAAGTTGATATCGTTGATGTATTTCGTAGACCTGATCAAGTGATGCCAATTGCAGAAGAAGCGGTTCAAATTGGAGCTAAGGCAATCTGGTTCCAATTAGAGGTTGTGAATGAAGAAGCTGCGAACTTTGCTTCTGAAAAAGGTTTAAAAGTTGTGATGGATAAGTGTATCAAGATTGAACATAAGCGTTTATTTAAATCAGAATAGGATCATCGATAGGGGTTCATTGAAACGAACCCTTATTTTTTTAAAGGTAATGGGATAATCTTTTATTTCTTTGGATAATTTTGATATGGAATCCTACAAGCTAATGGCGAAGCGAATTTTTTTCTTGACAAGCTCTTATTTTAAAGAAAACAATAGGAGTGTAATACAATGAAAGGAATTCGTTTAACGAAGGTGAGGGAAGGGAATTGGGTTCACATTACCGTAAAAGTTGGGATGAGTATTTTATGGATCTGGCTTTTACTGTTGCTGAAAGAGCGACTTGTCCTAGAAGACATGTAGGAGCGATCTTGGTAAAAGATAAAAAATTAATGGGTACGGGTTATAATGGAAGTCCATCAGGAGTAGCGGATTGTTATGAACAAGGTTGTCTGATTGAACATTATCATGAGAATGGTGAAGAGAAAGAAAGATGTATCCGAACGATTCATGCGGAGGTCAATTTGATGTTGTTCACGGATCGGGCAGACCGTGAAGGAGCAACTGTATTCGTTACCGATTCCCCTTGCTATAATTGCGCTAAGATGCTGGCGAATAGTGGAATTAAAGAAGTCGTTTATGAACGGAAATATGAAAAGGATTTACCAAAGGTAACAGAATTATTTAAAGAAGCCAATATTACTTTCCGCCAATATGAAAGAGAGAATAAATAATGGATTTGGTACGTCATTTTTATAAACTTAAGGCACCACTTATTCTTTTATCTTTGGTTTGGGCTATTGGCTTGTTACTTGGTAGAGATGCAGAGGTGTCATGGATCAAACTGATGATAGGAATTTTGCTCAGTTTGGTCTTTTTTCTATTTTCTCTTTATTTCTATTACCGCAGATCTAATCTCTGGTTCGTTTTCTTACTCTTCACATTTCTCTACGCTGGATTTAATTATATGCTTGCGTATCAGAGTCAACATCAAACGCAATTACCTGAAGATATGGTGGGGAAAAGGCTAGGTATCCGAGGTTTTCTTGCCTCAGAACCGGTTATTGATGGTAAATTGGTAAAATTTCAAGTTCAACCATTCTCCTATCAATGGCAGCTACAAGAAAAAAGGATTCAAACAAAAGAAAAGTTAATCGTCAATCTATACTTAAAAAAAGAAACCGATCAAGAAAAAGTGAGAAAATGGGCAAATGGGATGGGTATCACCTTTTACGGGATCTTAGAAAAGCCCTCTCCAGCCAGAAATCCTGGCCAATTTGATTATTCGCGATATTTGGCAAATCAAAATGTGTATTGGCAGATTGCGATTTCTGACCTAGGCAATGTCCAAGTTTCTCAACGAATTTCGATTACATATGTGTTCTATCTTTTGCAAAACCAGTTTTCCCAACTCTTTGACAGATATTTAACGGATCCTCAATCTGGTTTTATGAAAAGCTTAATCTTGGGTAATCGTCATGATCTTTCTAGCGAGATTAGGGATAGTTTCTCTACGTTAGGACTAAGCCACATTATTGCTATTTCCGGACTCCATTTAACCATTTTAACTTTGATCTTATCTTGGTTGTTAGCGAATTTAGGCCTATCTAGGGAAAAAAGAGGGATGATAACAGGGATTTTCTTGGTTAGTTATATGTTCTTGGTTGGTGCAAGCGCTTCAGTAATTCGAGCAACCCTGATGTCTTTGGTCACGCTTTATGGACTTACTTTTCGTAAATCTTTTCTCTCGCTACAATCGATTGGCATTACCTTTCTCTTAATGACCTTATATAATCCCAAATGGATTTATGATGTGGGATTTCAATTATCGTTTGTCGTTACTTTTTTTCTGATTTGGGGATATCCGAAAGTTGAAACGATGTTAAGAGACAAGGTTCCTTCGTTACTTCTTTCAACAATCGCGATCTTAATCATCACCCAACTAGCATCATTCCCACTACTTTTCTATCATTTCCATCAGTACTCATTACTTTCATGGTTTGCAAACTTACTATTTGTACCGATTTTTAGTTTTGCTATTCTTCCAATGGGGTTACTTCTATTAGTATTAGGTTTATTTCATCTTCCATTTGCCATTTGGATTGGCCAAGTCTTAGATTTTTTATTGAAGATTCTTTTTAAGGTAATTGCTGATTTAAGCAAATTAAACGGATTTGAAGTGTATCACCATTATTCATGGTGGATAGTTGTTCTGCTATATTGTATTTTGATTTGGTGGTTGATCAGAAGAGAAATCAGAGATTCTTTCATCTCTTATCGTGTGAAAAGATATCTATTTTTCTTTGAAAAAGTTTTCCTTATTCTTAGCATCGGCTTGTGGTTCGGATTTATTCTTTTATCTCCTGAAGAAGCACGTGTGACGATGATCGATGTGGGTCAGGGGGATAGTTTTTTGATTGAATCCCCTCAAGGGAAATCTATCTTAATTGATAGTGGTGGGACATTATCTTTTACAAAGGAATCAGAATGGGAAAAAAGAAGGGATCCTTTCCAAGTTGGAGAAGACATCGTTCTCCCCTATTTACACGACCAAGAGATCAAAGTTTTAGATTATGCCGTTTTAACTCATGAAGATGCTGATCACCTAGAAGGATATCTTGCACTTGTCGATCAAATTCCCATTCGTTGGTTTATTGTAGGGGAAGGATTTCCTAGAACAGAGTTAGGAGAAGAGTTATATACCAAATTAAATCAAAAGCAAATTCCAATCAAAGTTGTAAAAAAAGGGGAATCTCATCTTTCTCTCGATCAAAATTCGACAATCACGTTTCTTTCACTTGGTTTACGACCAGAAGAAAAAGAAAATAATCAATCTTTGATTACCTATGTCAAACTCTATCAAACTCAATTTCTTTTTATGGGGGATCTTGAACAAAAAGGGGAAAACCAATTAATTCAAAACTACTCTCTTTCTACTGTTGATTTTTTGAAAGTCGGACATCATGGGAGTCAAACTTCTACTACTCCAACATTATTAGATCATTTACACCCAAGGGAAGCACTCATCTCTGTGGGTATGCATAATCGTTATGGTCATCCCTCTGAGGAAGTCATTTCACGTTTAAAAGAGAATCAGATTGATATTTGGCGCACCGATCAAGATGGAGCGATTATTGTTCATGTGAATCCAAAAGGGTATGAAATTGAAAAAACTTTGCGTAAAAAATAATCTAGAAATTCGTCACACATTTTAAAAAAACTTCGTATAGTGTAATACAACAACTGCTTCCCGCCCAATTGGGAAGTTCCTAGGCCTTTCCATTGGGCGTTTACATAATTGTGAATAGGGCAATATCAGGAAACAACCCCCTATACCTGGGGGTTTTATTATGTAAGTAAGTATAAGATTTTGGGAGTGTAATGTACACGAACAACGGAGCGTGTTGGAATATACAAACCTATTTTGATTGATTTTGTCTAGAACGATGGAAGTTTTACCGATATAATGGACGTGGGATTGAAATTGAAGGAGGAGCTTATGCCAAAATCATCGATCTACCTTTTTTATGGATTAGAATCCTATTTAATCGAACAGAAAATTGAGCAAATCATTCATCAACGGCTTCCATTTGAGGAGAGAGAGATGAATTTGATCACCTATGATTTACAAGTAACACCGATCGAAGAAGTGATTCAAGAAGCGGAAACATTGCCTTTTCTTTCGGAACATAAAGTTGTGATCGCGAAAAATGCCTATTTCCTTACGGGGCAAAAAGCAAATACAAAGGTGGAACATGAGATCGAGAGTTTGGAACGGTTTTTAGAAAACCCTGTTGATTACAGTACTCTAATTTTGACTGTGTTTTCTGAAAAATTAGATGAAAGGAAAAAAATCACAAAAATATTGAAACAAGCTGCCACGGTAGAATCCTTTGCAACATTAAAAGGAAAAGAATTAGCAGATTGGATTCATAAAATTGCACAAACTGAAGGGATCGAAATAAGTTCTGACGCAGCCCAATTCTTGATCTATACGGTTGGAGAAGAACTTCAGATCCTTAACCAAGAGATAAAAAAAATGGCCCTATATGTAGGAAAAGGGGGTAAAATTGACCAAAAAGTTGTGAAAGAATTAACGGCTCGAACATTAGAACAAAATGTTTTTTCTTTAGTTGAACAAGTAGCCAATCTTGAAATCGACCAAGCGATAAGGATGCTCTATGATCTATTAAAAAATAAAGAAGAACCGATTAAAATCGTCGCACTTTTAGCCAAACAATTTCGGCTAATGCTATTTGCTAAAGAGTTATCGCAAAAAGGCTATTCCAATCAGCAAATCGGTAATCATATCGGGGTACATCCGTATGCGGTACAACTAGCACTTCAGCAAGGTCGAGGATTTAGCGAGCAGGAATTAAAAGGGATTATCAAGAAATTAGCGGAAATGGACTTTGAAATGAAAACGGGTAAAAAAGATAAAGTTTTGGCTTTGGAGTTATTTTTACTTTCTTTAACTAGAATGAAAAGTAAATGAAATAAAAATTTGAATGTAAGTATGTAAGGTTTGTGATTTGCAATCACAGACCTTTTTATTATCAAAAAATTTAAAAAGAAAAAAATAAAAATATTCAAAATATTCATAAAATTATATACAATAGAAATATAACCAAGAAAAAATGAGGAGGGGAAAAAATGAGTAAGGAGGTTATCAATCGAATTTGGCTTTCTTCCTATCCTAAAGAGGTTCCTCATACAATTTCTTATCCAGAGATTTCAATTCCGGAACTTCTAGTGAACGCAGCAAGAGAATATCCAAACCAAGATGCGATATCTTTCATGGGCAAAACGATTAAATTTAAAGAATTATTGAATGATGTGTACAAATTTGCTCATGGATTAAAACAGTTAGGTGTGAAGAAAGGTGACCGAGTCGCACTCTTGCTCCCAAATACTCCACAATCGGTAATTGTTTATTACGGGGCATTAATGCTAGGAGCAATTGTTGTTCAGAATAATCCCATGTATACTGAACGGGAATTAGAACACCAATTGGTTGACTCAGGAGCGGAAGTGATCATTACTTTAGATTTATTTTATCCGAAAGTAGAAAATATCCGTTCCAAAACATTTTTAAAACACGTCATTGTGACAAGTATTAAGGATTATCTTCCTTTCCCAAAAAATATGCTTTATAACTTAAAATTAAGAAAAGATGGGCAGTATGTCCCAGTCCTCAAAAAGGATGGTGTTTGCTTTTTCTCAAGACTAATGAAAAGACAACCTGTATTTCCAATTCATGTTCAGCTGGATCCAAAAGAAGATATTGCTCTTTTACAATATACAGGTGGAACAACAGGTATTGCTAAAGGTGTGATGCTTACCCATTATAATCTTGTCGTCAATGTCATTCAAGAAGCGCATTGGCTATATCGTGCCAAAAAAGGACAGGAAAGAATCTTAGGTGTTTTACCATTTTTCCATGTATTTGGTATGACCTCTGTCATGAATTTAAGCATTCATCTTGCCTCAACCATGATCTTAATCCCTAGATTTAAAGCTGAGGAAATTTTACAAACGATTCAAAAAGAAAAGCCAACTTTTTTTCCAGGTGCACCTACAATGTATATCGCGATACTCAATCATCCCAATGTGAAACAGTATGATTTATCGTCGATTGAAGCGTGTATAAGTGGTTCAGCTCCGCTACCGCTTGAAGTACAGGACAAATTTGAAAAACTAACTGGAGCGCGATTAGTAGAGGGGTATGGTTTAACAGAAACATCTCCAGTTACACATGCCAATCCGATCTGGGAGAAACGAAAAATAGGAAGCATAGGAATTCCTTGGCCAGATACGGAAGCAAAAATTGTTGACCCTGTTACTGGTGAAGATGTTGAACTTGGTGGAATTGGTGAATTAGCCATTAAAAGTCCTGTCGTGATGAAAGGTTATTGGAATCGCCCAGAAGAAACAGCAAAAGTGCTTGTCAACGGTTGGTTATTGACAGGAGATATGGCAACGATGGATGATGAAGGATACTTTTATATCGTTGATCGGAAGAAGGATATGATCATTGCTGGAGGTTATAACATCTATCCGCGAGAGGTAGAAGAGGTTCTATATGAACATGAAGCTGTTCAGGAGGCAGTTGTTGTCGGTATTCCTGATCCATATCGAGGAGAAACAGTAAAGGCATTTATCGTTTTAAAAGAGGGAGCAAAAACCAATGAAAAAGAGTTGGATGCGTTTTGCAGAGAACGTTTGGCGGCGTATAAGGTTCCAAAAGCCTATGAGTTTCGTACTGAACTTCCAAAAACAATGGTCGGGAAAATCCTACGTCGTACCTTAGTTGAGGAAGAAAGAAAGAAGATAGAAAAGGACAAAGTAAGTTAATTTAAAAAATGTGAACTTGTACTAATTATTTACAGAATATTCTTAATATATTGATTTTTCTTTCAAATAACGATATGCTTTAACTATACATGAATGAATAATCATTCAGTATAAAAGGAGTTTAAAAAATGGTTAAAAAATACGGAGAGAAGTATCATGCAATTATTGATGCAGCAATCAAAGTGATTGCCGAAAACGGATATCACCACGCACAAGTAACCAAGATTGCTCGTGAAGCCCAGGTAGCAGACGGAACAATCTACCTCTATTTTAAAAACAAGGAAGACTTACTCATCTCTTTATTTCGTTTGAAAATGACGCGCTTTGTTGAGAAGGTTAAACAGAAAGTAGATTTGGTTCATTCTGTCGAAGAAAAGCTTCATCAACTCATTTATATGCATTTTAAACAATTAGCGATGGATCCTCATCTTGCGATTGTGACACAAATTGAATTGCGCCAATCCAATCGTAACTTTCGAAAGGAAATTGGCAGCACCTTAAAGCTCTATCACCTCCTGATCGAAGATTTAATCCGATTTGGGATTGAGGAAGGAAAATTTCATGACGATGTAGATATCCGACTTATGCGGCAGATGATTTTTGGGACATTAGATGAAACAGCGACATCTTGGGTGATGAAGGATATGAAATATGATTTGCTTGCTTTAGTAGAACCTGTATTTTCTTTATTAATGAATGGTCTTAAACGAAAGTAAAGGAGTAGGGAAAATGGAATTTGAACGTTTGAAATATGAATTAGAAGATCGTGTAGCAATAATTACAATTAACCATCCACCAGTGAATACGCTTGGGGTAAAAACATTACAAGAGTTAGAAACAGCAATGGAAACAGCGTGTGTAGATTCTCGAGTAAAAGCAATGGTGCTAACAGGTTACGGTAAAGCATTTGTTGCTGGTGCTGATATCAAAGAAATTGCCAACATTTCTTCCAAAGAAGAAGGAGAACGATTATCACGACTAGGACAGCAACTATTTGATCGAATTGAGCAAATGAAAAAACCAGTAATTGCTGCGATTAATGGAGTATGTCTTGGTGGCGGGATGGAATTAGCGATGGCTTGTCACATTCGGATTGCTGGTAATTCAGCAAAGTTCGGTCAACCGGAAATTAATCTTGGTATTATTCCAGGGTTTGGCGGGACACAACGACTCGCAAGATTGACCAATCATTCAATTGCGCTGGAATGGATATTAACAGGTAATATTTATTCAGCGGATGAAGCGTATCATGTAGGTGTTGTGAATCGCATCGTTCCAGATGAAAACGTTTTATTAGAGGCGAAGAAGTTGGCTCATCAGATCGCAATAAAAGGTGGAGTTGCAATCGCCAAATCGATCGAAGCGATTAACCAAGGGTTAAGCGGATCAATTAAAGAAGGGTTGTTACTGGAAGCAAAGTTGTTTGGAGAAGTTTGTATTACGGCAGATAAACAGGAAGGTACTCGAGCATTCTTTGAAAAACGTTCCCCAGTATTTGAAGATAAATAGAAGAGGAGGAGAACTGGATGGACATTTTAGTATTATTAAAACAAACTTTTGATACGGAAGAAAAAATTGTCTTAGAAGATGGTCAAATTAGTGAAGATGGTGTGGAATTTATTATCAATCCCTATGATGAGTATGCGGTAGAGGAAGCGCTGAAAATTAAAGAAGAGTTAGGCGGAACGGTTACAACCTTGTCCCTAGGACCTGATCGATTTGAAAGTTCCATTCGTACAGCATTAGCTATGGGAGCCGATCAAGCGATTCTAATCGATGATGAGAGTTTATTTGGAGATGAATATACTGTTTCCAATGTCTTGGCGAAGGTAATTCAGGAACAATCCTATAATCTTATTCTTGCAGGTCATGTTGCAATCGATGATGGTTCAGGGCAAGTTCCTCAACGAATAGCGGAAATTTTAGGAATTCCTTTCATTGGTACAGCAGTAAAAGTTGAAATCAATGGTTCTGATGTGATTGTTCATCGTGATGTTGAGGGAGATACAGAGATTGTAGAAACAAAACTACCTGTATTAATTACTACCCAGCAAGGATTAAATGAGCCAAGATATCCGTCTTTACCAGGGATTATGAAGGCGAAGAAGAAACCGTTAGCTCGTCCAGATGTAGATATTTCAGAAGAAGCAATTCAAGCCAAAACGGAAGTATTGGAAACTTATTTACCACCCAAGAAAAGCGGTGGGAAAATCTTAAAAGGTGAAATAAAGGATCAAACCAAAGAATTGGTTCAATTATTACGGAACGAAGCAAAAGTAATTTAAAGAAAGGGGAATAGGCGATGGGTCAAAAAGTATTGGTTTTTGCAGAAGAGAAGAACGGAAAGCTGCGCAATGTTTCTTTTGAAGTATTAGCTGCCGCGAAAAAAATAGCAAATGGTGGAGAAATTGCCAGTATATTGTTTGGTTTAGATTCTAATGAATATGTTCAAGCATTAGCTAAACATGGTGCGGATAAAGTCTTTGTCGTATTAGATCCTTCATTAACTCAATATGTTACAGATGTATATAAAGAGGCATTTATTGAAGTAGTAAAGCAGTTCCAACCTGATGCAATCTTGATTGGTCATACTCCAATCGGTCGAGATATGGCTCCAAAAATCGCAGCCGCATTAAAGATTGGTTTGATTACTGATAATATTGACTTAGAAGTCATAGATGACAAAATTGTATTTACACGACCGATCTATGCTGGAAAGGCATTCGTGAAAAAAATAGCTTATGATTCGCCTGTCTTTGCAACGATTCGCCCCAATAATATTGCGATGGAAGAGGCAGATCCTTCACGAAGTGCGGAAAAAATAACGCTTTCCTTTTCTCCTTCTCAGGATGCGTTAAGAGTAAAAGTACGAGATGTGATTCGTAAAGCAAGTAAAGGTGTAGATCTAAGTGAGGCAAAAATTGTCATTTCCGGTGGGCGTGGAGTAAAGAGCAAAGAAGGTTTTGAGAAGCTGTATGAGGTAGCAGAAATTCTTGGAGCGGCAGTTGGTGCATCTCGGGGTGCTTGTGATGCTGAGTATGCAGATTACTCTCTACAGGTAGGCCAAACCGGGAAAGTGGTGACCCCAGACTTATATATTGCTTTAGGTATTTCTGGTGCAATTCAACATGTGGCAGGGATGTCCAATTCAAAAGTCATTGTTGCCGTGAATAAAGATCCAGAAGCGCCTATTTTCCAAATAGCCGATTATGGAATTGTCGGTGACTTGTTTGAGGTTTTGCCAATCTTAGTTGATGAGCTCAAAGCACTTGTAAATTAATTTACTTTTAGAGTGTCATAATTTATCTCAGACTATACTATTAATTATCTGAATATACTGAAAATATAACCTTGACATCCATATGAAAACAAAGAAAAAAGGAGGGAGAGGAATGTGGCAATTACTGAATCTACTTGCTTTTATCGTTGTCACCATTTATGGTTTCTGGCTATTTTATCGAGTGCTGTATGCTCGTTATACCTATATTAAATTAGGGAAATATCCTAACTTAGAGAAGAATACCAAAGCAAGATTGAAATCGATTGTTACGTTTGTACTGGGTCAAAAGAAGCTGCTGAAGGATAAAAAGAGTGGGATTACGCACGTTATTATCTTCTATGGTGCGATTCTCGTCCAGCTTGGAGCGATTGATTTAATCGGGAAAGGCTTTGCAAATGTTAACGGTTGGTATCTTCCAGTTCCTTTCTATCATTTCTTCACATTATCTCAAGAGTTATTAGTAGGATCTGTTTTCTTTGCTGTTCTTTATATGGCTTATCGAAGGTATGTGGAAAAATTACCGCGATTACAGCGTACTTTTCGATCAGGACTCGTTTATTGGTTTCTTGCTCCGTTAATGACATCCGTAATCGTTGCTGGTGGAGCGGAGATGGTGATTCTGCATGAGGAACCAACCATTTACAAACCATTCTCATCTCTTATCTATTTCTTCATTCACAACATTTCAACTGAGGCAGCATATGTTCTCTTTTATGTAGCTTGGTGGGCACATTTGTTGCTTCTATTATCCTATCTTGTCTATCTCCCTCAATCCAAGCAAGCACATGAAATTTTTGCGATCATAAATGTCTACTTTAAAAGATTACATTCTCCAGGAAAACTATCAACAATCTCATTTGAGGATGAAGAACAGGAAGAATTTGGCGTAGGAAAAATCGAGGATTTTACACAAAAGCAATTACTTGATCTTTACTCTTGTGTGGAGTGTGGACGCTGTACCAATATGTGCCCAGCCTCAGCAACGGGTAAAGCATTATCACCAATGCGCTTAATCACAAAGCTCAGAGATCATTTAACGGAAAAAGGAGAGGTTATTGCTCCACATACGACACCTTGGGCACCAGGGAGAATTTTTAAAGATCCAGCATCGGTAGGACTTCCCGCTGTTCTTGCAAGACAGGAGGCAGCGGCAACAATAGATGGGGCAACAGCACTAAAACCGCTTCATGAATTGCAATTGATCGGGGATGTTATCACAGAAGAAGAAATTTGGGCTTGTACCACTTGTCGGAACTGTGAGGACCAATGTCCTGTCACGAATGAACATGTAGATAAAATTGTAGACTTGCGCCGTTATCTTGTTCTTACAAAAGGTGAGATGAGTCTAGAAGCAACACGTACTCTTAATAATATTGAACGTCAAGGGAACCCATGGGGGATTAATCGCAAGGAACGAGCCAATTGGCGGCACGAACGGGAGGATATTACGGTTCCAACTGTAAAAGAGACGGAGGAATTCGAATATCTCTTCTTTGTCGGTTCGATGGGTTCGTTTGATAATCGCAGTAAAAAAATCGCCCAATCGTTGGCGAAAATCTTTCAAAAAGCAGGAATTACTTTTGCCATCTTAGGAAATGAGGAGAAAAGTTCGGGAGATTCTGCTAGAAGGTTAGGAAACGAGTTTCTCTTCCAACAACTCGCTAACGAAAATATTGCGAACTTCCAGAAATATAACGTCAAAAAGATTGTAACCATTGATCCCCACGCATATAACACTTTTAAAAATGAATATCCTGAATTTGGATTAGAGGCTGAGGTGTATCATCATACGGAAGTTCTCGTGAAATTGATTCAAGAGGGAAGAATTAAACCGCAAAAAGAAGTGAAAGAGCGAATCACCTATCATGACTCTTGTTACCTTGGACGATATAACGAGAACTATGATGCCCCACGCTTAATTTTGAAGTCGATCCCTGGAGTGGAATTGGTGGAGATGGAACGAAGTAGACAGGATGCGATGTGTTGTGGTGCGGGTGGCGGTTTGATGTGGTTAGAGGAAAAAGAGGGATCAAGGATCAATGTTCTGCGGACAGAGCAGGCCTTACAGTTAAACCCAACAACAATTGCAACCGCTTGTCCGTACTGCTTAACGATGTTATCTGATGGCACCAAAGCCAAAGGTGTTGAAGAAGAGGTAAAGACATTCGATGTGGTGGAGTTGTTAGAAAGGTCTTTAGGTTAAAGATTTATACTTTGTAACGAGCTCCGTTCTTATACAAAGTACAAATCTGAAATCAATAAATTGAAGGTGAGGGGATTTTGTGAGGAAAACAGTGATTGTGAGTGCTGCGCGGACGCCATTTGGCAAGTTAGGTGGGACATTAAAATCAATGTCAGCAACGGATCTAGGTGGAATCGCAATACGTGCAGCTTTAGATCGGGGAAAGATTCAAGAGAAGTGGGTGGATGAAGTGATTATGGGGATGGTTCTGCAAGGCGGTGCAGGGCAAATTCCCTCTCGGCAAGCGGCTAGAAAAGCAGGATTGGATTGGGATGTACCAACTGAAACCATCAATAAAGTCTGTGCTTCAGGCTTACGAAGTGTAACATTAGCCGATCAACTCATTCGCAGTGGGGATGTGGATACGGTCGTTGCTGGTGGAATGGAGAGCATGAGCCAAGCTCCATATGCGCTGAAAAATGGACGATTTGGAATGAGAATGGGCAATGACGAATTGATTGATCTCATGGTATATGATGGATTAACTTGTGCCTTTCATAACGTACACATGGCGGTTCATGGAAGTAATGTGGCCAAGGAATATGAGATTTCTCGTGAAGCTCAAGATGAATGGGCATTTCGTAGCCATCAACGAGCAATTGCAGCGATCGACAATGGTAAGTTAGCTGAAGAGATTGTTCCTGTTACGATCCAGGAAAAAAAGAGTTTGCTGATCATTGATGTGGATGAATCGCCAAGAAGAGATACTAGTTTAGAAAAACTAGCAAAATTACCTCCTGTATTCATCCAAGATGGGAGTGTCACAGCAGGAAATGCACCAGGGATTAATGACGGAGCAGCAGCTATGGTGCTTATGTCAGAAGAAAAGGCGAAACAATATGGTTTGCAACCTCTCGCGACGATTCTCGGTCATGCGGAGGTAGCGGTGGAAGCTCCTTATTTAGCGACCGCTCCTGGTCTTGCGATCAATAAATTGTTAAAAAAGACGGGGTATACCATTGACCAAATCGATCTGATTGAGGTTAATGAAGCTTTTGCCTCTGTGGTTTTAACCAGTGCCAAAATTGCGAAATGGAATAAAGAAAAGGTGAATGTGAATGGGGGAGCAATCGCCCTCGGTCATCCAATTGGTGCAAGTGGTACGAGAATCTTAATCACTCTGATCTATGAATTAAGACGTCGAGGTGGCGGATTAGGAATTGCAGCCATCTGTAGTGGTGGTGGTCAAGGCGATGCGATTTTAGTTCGAGTATAGTTTAAAAGGGGGAAAGGAAATGTTGATCCAAAAGATCATGGTCATTGGAGCAGGACAGATGGGAAGTGGGATTGCCCAAGTAGCTGCTCAAGCGGGTTTTCAGGTCATCATGCAAGACATTAAAGACGAACATCTTTCAAGAGGGTTTAAGGGAATTGAAAAAAATCTTGCTCGCTATGTGGAAAAGGGTAGAATTTCCGAAGAGGAAAAGGAGCAGATTCTAGCTCGTATTCAACTGACAACAGAATTAACCTTAGCGAGTGAAGCCGACTTCATTATTGAGGCCGTAACCGAAAACATGGAGATCAAAACCCAAATCTTTCAAGAGCTTGATCGGATCGCAAAACCAGAAGTGATTCTAGCAAGTAATACTTCCTCATTACCGATTACAGAAATTGCGGCGGTGACAAGTCGCCCTGGTCAGGTGATTGGAATGCACTTCATGAATCCCGTTTCTGTGATGCCTCTCGTGGAAGTGATCCGTGGATTAGCCACAACCGATGAGGTTTATCAATCGGTAGAAAATTTAGCCAAAACATTGAAGAAAACACCTGTAGAAGTGAATGATTTTCCGGGTTTTATCTCGAATCGTGTGTTGTTGCCGATGATTAATGAAGCGATCTATACCGTTTATGAGGGAGTGGCCACACCAGAAGCCGTGGATAAAGTCATGAAGCTTGGGATGAATCATCCAATGGGACCATTAGAATTAGCGGATTTTATCGGACTTGATACTTGCTTATCGATCATGGAGATTCTTCATGATGGACTAGGGGATTCGAAATATCGCCCATGCCCACTTTTACGAAAGTATGTAAAAGCTGGATGGCTGGGAAGAAAAACAGGTCGTGGCTTTTATGTCTACGAATAGCATGCATCTTCAATTTACAAAAGAACAAGAATCTATTCTCAAGATGATTCGGGATTTTGCAAGGAACGAGATCGCTCCAATCGCAGCAAAAATTGATGAAAGTGATTAATTTCCTTTAGAGTTAATCAAGGAAATGGGGAGACTCGGTCTTCTTGGCATTGATTACGCAAATTTATGAAGGGACGAATCAAATTGAGCGGATCGTGATTGCGAACCAATTACTTAAATAAACGTTTGGGGGAGTGAGTAATATGAATTTTCGTTTAACAGAAGAGCAGGAAATGTTTCGAAAGATGGTTCGAGACTTTGCTGAGAATGAAGTAGCACCGACAGCTGCATTGCGGGATGAACAAGAACTTTTTGATCGAGGGATTTTTGAGAAGATGGCGGAACTAGGACTTACGGGGATTCCTTGGCCCGAAAAGTATGGGGGTGCTGAAGCCGACTTTATAAGTTATGTGATTGCAGTAGAAGAACTTTCTCGGGTTGACGCCTCAGTAGGAGTAACTTTATCTGCTCACATATCATTAGCGAGCTGGCCAATCTATAAGTTTGGGAACGAAGAGCAAAAAATAAAATACTTAAAGCCTCTAGCCACAGGAGAAAAACTTGGTGCTTTTGCGATTACAGAAAACGGAGCAGGATCAGATGCCGCCAATATCAAAACAACGGCTGTTAAAGATGGGGATGATTATATCATCAATGGCTCGAAGATTTTTACTACTAACGGGATGGTAGCAGATACGTATATCGTTTTTGCTGTCACAGATAAGGAGAAAAAGCATAAAGGGATCAGTGCATTTATCTTGGAAAAAGGGATGGAAGGCTTTAGTTTTGGTAAAAAGGAAAAAAAGATGGGAATTCGTGCCTCGACTACTGTAGAATTGCATTTTGACAATGTACGGGTGCCAAAAGAAAATCTCTTAGGTGAAGAAGGGCAAGGGTTCAAAATTGCGATGATGACCTTAGATGGTGGAAGAAATGGAATTGCAGCACAGGCACTTGGCATCGCCCAAGGAGCCTTAGATGAAGCGCTCAACTATGCCAAAGAGCGTGTTCAATTTGGCAAACCAATTGCTGCCCAACAAGGGATTCAATTTAAACTTGCGGATATGGCAACAAAGATAGAAACCTCACGATTATTAACCTACCAAGCAGCATGGCTTGAAGACAATGGTTTACCATATGGCAAACAATCGGCAATGGCGAAGTTAATGGCTAGTGATACAGCGATGGAGGTTACCACCGAGGCGGTTCAAATTTTTGGTGGCTATGGCTACACACGGGATTATCCAGTCGAACGAATGATGAGGGATGCAAAAATTACGCAAATTTATGAGGGGACGAATGAGATTCAACGACTGGTGATTGCGAACTACTTATTGAAAGAGTAAGACGAAAATGGAAAAAGGTGGTGTGTTCATGGAAACCGAATTTTACCGACCGATCCATAAAATTCGTTTTGTTACAGCCTCTAGTCTCTTTGATGGGCATGATGCCTCGATTAACATTTTTCGCCGATTATTACAGGCAGCAGGTACAGAGGTCATTCATCTTGGCCATAATCGTTCGGCAGAGGAAGTCGTCAATGCGGCAATTGATGAAGATGTTCAAGGAATTGCACTTAGCTCCTACCAAGGGGGGCATATGGAGTATTTTAAATATGTGTATGATTTGCTTCAAGAAAAAGGCGCTGGACATATTCGGATTTTCGGCGGTGGCGGTGGAGTCATTGTACAAGAGGAAATTCAAGAGTTAGAACGTTATGGGATCGCTAAAATTTTTTCACCAGAGGATGGAAGACGACTTGGGTTAATTGGCATGGTGAACCATATGCTTAAAGAAACCGACTTTTCGACTAGCCAGATTTCAGCGATTGAACTTGAGGATCTTCAGCAACAACGGCATCTAGCGATTGCAAGAATGATCACCCTAGTAGAAAACAGTTATAGTCAGGAAAATCAAAAAACCTATGAGTTGCGATGGAAAAAAGAGATAAAGCGGCTAGCAAATCGGAATGTTCCTGTAATTGGGATCACGGGCACTGGTGGTGCGGGAAAAAGCTCTTTAACGGATGAACTTGTTCGTCGTTTTCTACAGGATTTTCCTGATAAATCGATTGCGATACTTTCAGTTGATCCTTCGAAACAGAAAACAGGAGGGGCACTTTTAGGGGATCGAATTCGAATGAATTCCATACACCATCCTCAAGTATATGTACGAAGTTTAGCTACAAGGGGATCGCGAA
The DNA here is from genome assembly GCF_004342885.1 of Tepidibacillus fermentans. Classification (NCBI taxonomy): domain Bacteria; kingdom Bacillati; phylum Bacillota; class Bacilli; order Caryophanales; family Bacillaceae; genus Tepidibacillus; species Tepidibacillus fermentans. The sequence continues at coordinate 84,168 of NZ_SMAB01000003.1, read as the reverse complement.
CAGAGATTAGTCTTGCCTTAAAGGATGCGATTGAAATATTGAAAACGGCTAATTTTGATCTCATTTTTGTCGAAACGAGTGGAATCGGTCAGGGAAATACGGAAGTCACGTCAATTTCGGATCTCTCGGTCTATGTGATGAGCAGTGATTATGGTGCTCCCTCACAATTAGAAAAAATTGATATGTTAGATTTTGCAGATTTGATTGTGATCAATAAATTTGACCGAAAAGGATCAGAGGATGCCTTACGAGATGTGAGAAAACAATATCAGCGGAACCACCAGCTCTTTGATCGAGCATTAGAAGACTTACCTGTTTATGGCACAATCGCCAATCGTTTTAATCACGCGGGAGTGAATCGGTTTTATCAAGATTTGATCGCGAAAGTGATTGAGAAGAATCAGCTGGATTGGAAGTTAGATTCAAAGGTACGATTGCATGAAAGTAAAAATCAACAAATCATTCCACCACAACGAGAATCCTACCTATATGAGATTGTAAATACTGTTCGCCAATACCAGCAATTCACTATCCAGCAGGTGGATTGGCTAGACAACTCTATCAATTAAAAGGTACAAAATTATTGCTAGTAAAAGCGAATGAACAGTATCATGCTGTTACAGATTGGATCGATAAAGAGATAGAACGGATCACGGATCAACTACATCAAGAAACGAAAATATGGCTCGATGAATGGCCTAATATAAAAGCGACTTATGAACAAGATCCAATCTTTCATACGACCTTATCAGGAAGCAAAATTCCGCGAATTGCGCTCCCGCCTTATCAAGATTGGGGAGAACTTGTGAAATGGAAGATGAAAGAAAATTTACCAGGATTTTTCCCATATACCGCAGGTGTCTTTCCTTTTAAACGTACAGAAGAGGAGCCGAAGCGCCAGTTTGCAGGGGAGGGATCACCAGAAAGAACCAATCGCCGTTTTCATTATCTAACAAAAGATGATTCCGCAAAACGTTTAAGTACAGCCTTTGACAGTGTCACACTTTATGGCGAAGATCCAGATACAAGACCAGATATCTATGGAAAAATTGGCGAAAGCGGGGTAAGTATCGCTACCATCGAAGACATGAAAAAGCTTTATGATGGATTTGATCTTTGTGCTCCCAATACGAGTGTATCGATGACGATTAATGGTCCAGCACCCATTCTTCTAGCCATGTTTCTAAATACGGCAATCGATCAACAGATCGAAAAGTTTAAAGAACAACATGGACGAGAACCTGATCCAATGGAAAGAGAAGGGATTAAAGCGAAAACCTTACAAACAGTACGGGGAACTGTTCAAGCAGATATTTTGAAAGAGGATCAAGGACAGAATACTTGCATTTTATCAACCGAGTTTGCTCTGAAAATGATGGGCGATATACAAGAGTATTTTATCGAACACAAAGTACGTAATTATTACTCCGTCAGTATCAGCGGCTATCATATTGCCGAGGCAGGTGCAAATCCGATTACGCAATTAGCCTTTACTCTCGCCAATGCGTTTACTTATGTCGAGTATTATTTGAGTAGAGGGATGAAAATTGATGATTTTGCTCCTAACCTCTCTTTTTTCTTTAGTAATGGAATGGATGCAGAGTATTCCGTATTAGGGAGGGTGGCTCGAAGAATTTGGTCGGTGGTAATGAAGTACAAATATGGTGCGAATGAACGTTCACAAAAATTAAAATACCATATCCAAACCTCAGGTCGTTCTCTTCATGCGATGGAGATGGATTTTAATGATATTCGCACTACTTTACAGGCTTTGATGGCACTTTATGATCATTGTAACTCCTTACACACCAATGCCTATGACGAAGCTATTACAATTCCAACCGAGAATTCTGTTCGTCGAGCGATGGCGATACAATTGATTATTACTCGGGAATTGGGATTAGCTAAAAATGAGAATCCATTGCAAGGTTCCTTCATTATTGAAGAATTAACCGATTTGGTTGAGGAAGCCGTTCTTCAGGAATTTGAACGGTTAAATGCTCGTGGCGGTGTATTAGGAGCAATGGAAACCGCTTATCAACGAAGTAAGATTCAAGAGGAATCCATGTACTATGAAATGAAAAAGCATTCTGGTGAGCTACCGATTATCGGAATTAATATTTTCTTAAATCCCAATGGAGGAGGGGAAGTAACAAAGATTGAATTGTCGCGAGGAACAATTGAGGAAAAAGACGAACAGATTGCACGCTTACGACAGTTTCATCAACAGCACCGACATGAGGTAGATGAAGCATTAAACAGGTTAAAAGAGGTTGCCTTACACGGAGAAAATATCTTTGCCGAATTGATGAATACGGTAAGAGTAGCGTCCTTAGGTCAAATTACCAAAGCCTTGTATGAAGTGGGTGGACAATATCGCCGCAATATGTAATCGATCATGAAATAGATGAAATGGTATGGGGAGCTAGGATGAGGATATTCCCCGTTAGCGGAAATGGAATCGTCCTAGTTCAAATTAACTGAATATTTTTAATATTTTAAATAATATTGTTGGTGAATGAATCGTCATTCAGGTTGGTTTTTAGTAATCAAAAGCGGACTTGGTGGTACACAACATTGAAATAGGTTTGTGGTGACCAAAAACGACGACTTCGCGGAGTGCCTTTCTCACTTTACGTTTTATTCAGTGAAAGGCACGGAGAGCGGAGACGCGTTGGACACCACTAACCTTTGGAATGTAGAAGATGAATTTGAAATGGAGGTTTGTTCATGAAAAGAAAAATTAAAAAAGCCGCGGTGATAGGTTCAGGAGTGATGGGTTCAGGAATCGCGGCCCATTTGGCCAATATAGGAATACCCGTTTATCTATTGGATATCGTTCCAATGCAACTACTGCCTGATGAAGAGAAAAAAGGTTTTACACTTAATCATTCAGCAGTAAGAAATCGACTGGCAGCAACTGCAAAACAAGCTCTATTAAAAACGAAACCCTCCCCACTCTACTCAATTGAAGATGCTGACCTCATCCAAATCGGGAATCTGGAAGATGATTTGCATCGCTTATCAGAGGTGGATTGGATCGTTGAAGTTGTTGTGGAAAATCTAGCAATAAAAAAGAAAGTGCTAGAAACGATTGAGACTTATCGTAAGCCAGGAACCATTGTCAGTTCCAATACATCTGGGATATCGATTAACGAAATGGTGGCCGATCGAGCCGATGAATTCAAAAAGCACTTCTTAGGTACTCATTTCTTCAATCCACCACGCTATATGAAACTATTAGAAGTGATTCCAGCAGAAACAACCGATCCAGAGATTGTGGAATTTATGGTGGATTTTGGCGAGAACGTCCTTGGCAAAGGAATTGTGTTAGCAAAGGATACACCTAACTTTATTGCCAACCGAATTGGCACATATGGATTAATGGTTACCATACATGAGATGGAGAAGATGGGATTACGGGCAGATGCGGTGGATGTGATAACAGGCCCGTTAATGGGACGGCCAAAAAGCGCCTCTTTCCGAACGTTAGATTTGGTTGGAATCGATACCTTTGTCCATGTTGCCAATAATGTAAGAGACAACTCAGAGGATGAGGAGGAAAAACGTGTCTTTACGATTCCAAGTTATATTCATGAGATGGTGAAACAGGGATGGATTGGTGATAAGAACAAGCAAGGTTTTTATAAAAAAATGATGACTGAAAAGGGCAAAGAAATCTTTGTATTTGACCCGAAGACAATGGAATATGTGCCAAAGGTAAAATTCGAATCGGCTTTGGTAGAAATGGCAAAACAGGCCAAAACTTTAAAGGATAAATTAAGGATACTTCTTTATGGCAAAGATGAAGCTTCACAATTTGCCTGGAACACCTTAAAACGAGTTTTACTTTATTCTGCTAACAAACTTGGTGAAATTGCAGATGATATCGTCAATATTGATCAAGCAATGAAATGGGGATTTAATTGGGAATTGGGTCCTTTTGAGATTTGGGATGCCATTGGTATTGAAAAATCAGTGAAACGAATGAAAGAAGAAGGGGAAGTAATTCCTTCGTTTGTTACAAAACTCTTAGAAAGTGGCAAATCTCATTTTTATGAAAAGGTAGAAACCAAACGCCTTTATTTTTCTACCAATGGAACCTTTAAGAACATTTCAGAGAATCCGAAGAAGATTTCTCTTGCTGATTTAAAAGAACAGAAGAAAGTGATTAAAGCTAACGCTGGGGCAACTCTCATTGATCTTGGCGATGATGTAGCACTACTAGAATTTCATTCACCTAATAATGCCATCGCAACCGATATTATTACCATGATCAATCAAAGCGTGGAGGAAGTTTCACGCAATTATCGCGGCTTAGTCATTGGCAATGAAGCAAAGAATTTTAGTGTCGGTGCCAATCTGATGATGATTTTAATGGAAGCACAGGATGAGAATTGGGATGAGCTTGATTTAATGGTACGAATGTTTCAAGAGGCAAATATGAAATTAAAATATTTAGATAAACCTGTTGTTGTTGCTCCATTTGGTATGACATTAGGTGGAGGTACAGAAGTCGTATTTGCAGCTGACTATGTGCAAGCAGCTGCAGAAACCTATATGGGTCTTGTTGAGGTAGGAGTTGGCGTAATTCCTGCTGGGGGTGGAACAAAAGAATTATTACTTCGCAATTTAGAAGGAATCCCAGATGGAGTAAGTATGGATGTCCAACCCCTTGTCAATCGGGCATTTGAAACGATTGCGATGGCAAAGGTTTCAACGAGTGCGAAAGATGCAAAGACACTAGGATACTTGCGAAAACAGGATGGAATTTCTGTGAATCGAGATACCCAAATCTATGATGCGAAACAAGCGGTTTTAGCCTTAGATCAGCTTGGTTATCAACCGCAAAAACCAAAAAAGATTCGAGTGGTAGGAGAAACGGGATTTAATACCCTAAGGTTAGGAATCTACTCCTACAAGGCAAGCGGAATGATTAGTGAACATGACCAGAAGATTGCTGAAAAACTAGCCTATATCTTAGCAGGTGGGAATATACCAGCCAATAGTTATGTGACGGAGCAGTATTTATTGGATTTAGAACGGGAAGCATTTTTAAGCTTGGTTGGTGAACCAAAAACACAAGCAAGAATGCAACATATGTTAACAACTGGAAAACCACTTCGAAACTAAAGGAGAGGATTAAAAATGAGAGAGGCTGTCATTGTTGCAGGGGTAAGAACTGCGGTGGGTAAAGCGCCAAGAGGTACATTAAAGGACACCCGTCCCGATGACTTAGGTGCATTTGTCATTGATGAATTAATACGTCGTACACCAGGCTTAAAGCTTGAAGAAATTGATGACGTGATCATAGGATGTGCGTTTCCAGAGGCAGAACAGGGAATGAATATAGCAAGAAACATCGTCCTACGTGCAGGACTTCCAAACACAGTGCCAGGAATGACGGTGAATCGTTATTGTTCTTCAGGACTGCAAACCATTGCCATTGCGGCAGAAAAAATCATGGTTGGTTTTGCTGATGTGGTCATTGCTGGTGGGGTTGAAAGTATGAGTATGATTCCAATGGGTGGAAATAGACCAGCTCCAAACCCTTGGTTAATGGAGCATATGCCAGAAGCGTATATGTCGATGGGATTAACAGCAGAACAAGTTGCGAAACGTTTTGGAGTAACTAGGGAAGAACAAGATGCGTTTGCGCTTAAAAGTCATCAGCGAGCAGCAAAAGCGATTAAGGAAGGAAAATTCAAAGAGGAAATTGTACCGATCAAAGTGACCAAAACCACCATTGATGAAAAAGGGAAGGTACGTAAGGAAGAAGTTGTTTTTGACACGGATGAAGGGGTCCGTAATGATACTTCATTAGGTGCCTTAGCAAAGTTAAAACCTGTTTTTATGGCAAATGGCACGGTGACAGCGGGGAACTCCTCGCAAACCAGTGATGGAGCAGCAGCAGTGATGATGATGTCGAGGGAAAAGGCTGAGGAATTAGGATTAAAACCAATCGCTCGTTTTGTCAGCTATGCGGTTGCTGGTGTTGCCCCAGAAATTATGGGGATTGGACCTGTTAAAGCGATCCCAAAAGCACTGAAAAAAGCAGATTTATCACTTGAAGATATCGACCTCTTTGAATTAAACGAAGCCTTTGCTTCACAAGCCGTGTATGTCATTCGCGAATTAGAACTTGATCCAGAAAAAGTAAATGTGAATGGTGGAGCAATTGCACTCGGCCATCCATTAGGATGTACAGGAGCAAAATTAACAGTAACTCTTCTGCATGAGTTAAAACGCAGAAATGGTAGGTATGGCGTCGTTTCCATGTGTATTGGCGGTGGTATGGGAGCCGCAGGGGTTTTTGAAATTTTATAAAAATTGATGGAGGGGATTCAGAATGGAAGAGAAAAAGCAAATCAAAGGCGGTAGTTTTTTAATCGATGATCTTCGACCAGAGGATATTTTTACACCAGAGGATTTTAATGATGAGCAAATCATGATTGCAAAGACCACATGGGATTTTGTTGAAGGAGAAGTTCTTCCGCATGCGGAAGAAATTGAACATAAAGATTTTGATTTGGTTGTGAAGTTATTAAAAGAAGCAGGGGAATTAGGGTTGCTTGGAGCAGAAGTTCCTGAAGAATATGGTGGGCTTGGTTTAGATAAGATCAGTTCTTCTTTAATCACTGAAAATATTGCAAAAGCTGGTTCATTTGCCTTAAGTCATGGTGCACATGTTGGAATTGGGACATTACCCATCGTTTTCTTTGGAAATGATGATCAGCGGAAAAGATATCTTCCTGCATTAGCAACTGGAGAAAAAATCGCCGCCTATGCTTTAACAGAACCAACGTCTGGTTCGGATGCATTAGGGGCAAAAACGACTGCAGTATTAAGTGAAGATGGAAAATATTATATTTTAAATGGAACGAAGCAGTTTATCACTAACGCAGGATTTGCCGATGTCTTTATCGTCTATGCCAAAGTAAATGGGGATAAGTTTTCTGCTTTTATCGTGGAAAGAGAGTTTGAAGGTGTATCAGTTGGTCCAGAGGAAAAGAAAATGGGAATTCGCGGTTCTTCTACTCGTCCATTAATCTTAGAAGATGCAAAGGTCCCTGTTGAAAATCTCTTAGGTGAAGTGGGGAAAGGACATGTGATTGCGTTTAATATTTTGAATATTGGACGATATAAATTAGGAATTGGTACTGTAGGTTCGTCAAAACGCGTGATTGATCTTGCCGTGAAATATGCGAAAGAACGGAAACAGTTCAAAATGCCGATCAGTTCCTTCCCATTAATTCAAGAGAAGTTGGCAGATATGGCGATTCGTACGTATGTCAATGAGACCACCGTTTATCGGACAGGTGGATTGATAGAAGAGATGTTAAACTCATTAAAAGGAGTAAAAGAAGACGAGGGTCGAAAAGTGGCCAATGGGATTGCTGAATATGCCATCGAATGTTCGATTAATAAGGTGTATGGGTCAGAAGCACTTGATTTTATCGTCGATGAAGGGGTTCAAATCCATGGTGGATATGGCTTTATTGAGGAATATGAGATTGAGCGATTATACCGCGATTCCAGAATCAATCGAATTTTTGAGGGAACGAATGAAATTAATCGTCTATTGATCCCCGGAACATTACTGAAAAAGGCACTAAAAGGGGAACTCTCACTTCTAGCAAAAGCACAAGGTTTACAACAAGAACTGATGGGATTAATGCCTTCCGTTCTTGAGGACACCCCACTAAGCCAAGAGAAGGATCTGCTAGAAAAGACAAAGAAAATGGCATTAATGGTGGCCGGAATCGCTGTTCAAAAATATCAACAAAAGCTAGAACAGGAACAAGAGATTCTGCGCAATGTGTCGGATATGATTATTGAAATCTATGGGTTAGAAAGTATCCTTTTACGCACTTTAAAATCCATAAATAAGGTAGGCTTAGAGAAGTCTATACAAAAGATTGAAATGACTCAAGTCTACTTCCAAGAAACCTTTGAACGTTTAGCTCAATTAGCAAAAGTCTCTCTAGCTTCGATGGATGAAGGAGATGTGTTAAGAACGCAACTATCTATTTTAAAAAAACTTACTCGTTATACGCCAATCAATATCGTTCAATTAAAGCGTAACATTGCTGCACGAATTATAGAAGCGGAGAAGTATGTGGTGTAGGGAAGATAAAGAAAATAGCAAAAGGTTCATGAGATTCATGGGCCTTTTTTTCACGATATCAGATATCTGATTTGTAGATTTCATATTTTTTTAACATTCTTCATTCGAGAAGTCTCCCACTTCTAAATCTTGCGTAGCTTAATGAAAGTGGGAGATGAATCGACTTCGGACAAGGACAGGCGTTTGTCGTCTGTTCAATTGTCCGATGCTATAGTAAAATAAACTTATGTTGTTCTTTGATAACTGGATATATGGGGTTGCATGGAGAAAATAAAACGCGAAGACCAAGCTGATCCTTCCATGCGTAAAATATCCAAGGTACAAAAGAACTCCGAATTGTCGGACATCTAGGGTTGGAACGACCCGAAGTAACGCTCAGGGAGACGAAAGGTTGCTTTCGTCGTGGAGCTGAGAAGCTCCCACTTCAAGCGATAGCTAAGTGGTGAGTGGTTCACTAATTGTCCTTTCCCCTAATATACGCTAAAGACTCCAAAACTTTTTCCGCCGTCAGTCTATTCTTTTCTTGAATTTCCTCTTTTCTAGCAATCTTCGCAAAAGTGGTTAGATCATCAAAAAGAAAACGAGGAAGCTCTACTGGACTTTCTTTTTGCCATCGTTCGATCCAGCTTGTTGGTAATGGTTGTTGTTCTAATGGCCGGTTTATCATCTCAGCCCATAGGAGTGTCCATGCTCTAGGAACGACACGCCAGATATCATAGCCCCCACCGCCTAAGGCCACCCATTTTCCCTCGGTAAATTGATGGGCAAGCTGATGGACTAGTCGAGGAATTTCCTGATAGATTCGCATGGAGGTATTTAAGTGAGTAAGAGGATCATAAGCATGGGCATCACAGCCATTTTGACTCACGATAATATCAGGTTGAAATCTTTCTACTACAATAGGAACGACCTGATAGAGTATCTCAATAAACGAATCGTCCTCAGTAAAGGCATCTAACGGAACATTGATGCTATAGCCATACCCTGCACCATTTCCTCGTTCTCCTAAATGACCAGTACCTGGAAAAAGATATCGTCCTGTTTCATGAATCGAAAGAGTGAGTACATTGGGATCGTCATAAAAAGCCCATTGAACGCCATCCCCATGGTGAGCATCGGTATCCAGGTATAATACCCTTGCATTATATTGTTTTCGTAAAAAAGCAATTAAAACAGAAGCATCATTGTATATGCAAAATCCAGATGCTTGTTTTTGAAAGGCGTGGTGTAGACCGCCAGCCATGTGAAAAACATGGTCTACTTTTCCTTCCATGACGTATTCCCCAGCTTGCAATGCCCCACCTACGATTAATGAAGAAACGTCATGCATTCCTTGAAAAGGGGGAGTATCTTCATTACCAATCCCAAATTTTGGGCATCCTTTTTGGCATGTTCCTGTTTCGCTTACTTTTTTTACAAATTCAATATAATGTGGATCATGGATCAACGAGAGCTCTTGATCAGTTGCATATCTTGGTAAGATGATTTGCTCAGTTGAGAGGAGTTCAAACGCATGGATCAATTGGTAGGTCAATTCTAACCGTTTTGGATTGAGAGGATGTTCCTTATAAAATTGATAGTTTAAGAGATTAGGAGAGTAAATGAAAAGGAATTGTCTGCTCATTTACTATTCCTCCGGTAGACTAGGCCAAATGACATGATAACCAGCTTCTTTGATTTTACTTACGACGATCCTTGGATCAATCGTTTCAACACGGAAAACAAGCATCTTTTTATTTGGAACAGTACTTGGATAGATAAAAGCGCTACTGATGTTTAATTGATGGTCTTTAAAGATTTGGACGATCTTAGCAAGATTTTCTACTTGATTCTCTACCTCTACCTCAATTTGTGAGCTAGGATGAGAAATCCCTGTCATTTCAATCAAAGTGCGCATGATATCTCTCTCGGTAACAAGACCAACGAATTGACCCTGTTGAACAACAGGGAGGCAACCTATATGCATTTGATACATCACTAAAGCAACATCTTCAACAAAATCGAGAGGATGAGCAGTGATAATGTTGGTTTTCATGATTGAACCAACTGTTCTCTGATTTAAGTCATTGCCTTCAGTCGCTGCTAAAGTGCAGTGTTGCCGCAAATGTCTCGCTGTGATCAATCCGATCAATTTTCCATTTGTTGTAATAGGGATGTGGTGAACCCGTGTATGTTTTACGATTTCAAAGACTTCTTTAATCGGAGTGGTTGGTGTTACCGTTACCGCATTTCGATTCATGATCTGTTCAACTAACATTTTATTCCTCCCTCCTATCTAGACCTAGCAATTGTCAGAGTTTAACGATATTGAAAACGTAACTCGTCAAATTTTTCGATCGATGATTGCGGAACATTCTTGCCAATACGGGCCATTAAACTATTCACGGGATGGGAACGAATTTCCGGATCATTGGTGGGGTAGCATATGAGGCCAGCACTTTTCATCACGTTTTCCATAATCCTGCGATATTGCCAGATTGTAAGTCCTGTTCCCTTTAAATCCCAGTGCCAATAATAGAGTGTGGTCATCACAATATAGTCTTCCATGGTTGGATCGAGAAAGGAGACTTCTAATAATCGTTTGGCAATCTGATTTCCGCGAAAAGGCCTAGACACTTCGATCGACCCAAGTTCCAAAAGATCTGGCATTTTAAATCTAGACCAATGTTCACGTGGATCAGGGTAAGAAAAAACAACATAGCCGACAATCGTTTGGCCATAATAAGCAATGATCACTTTTCCTTCAGGTAGAGAAGCAATTTTTTGCAACATTTTCATCTGCTCTGCAGGGGCACGAAAAGAATTTAGTTCTTCGTGGAGATGAAAGTTTTGTAGGAAATCGGCCGAAACGGAACCTTCAACGATAATCGTAGAATCGAGATAGGGTATGGGTTTTTGAAAAGAGTGTTTGACGTACTTCATTAGAAAACCCCTAAATATTTTTAGATTACTTCTATTATTATAATATATGAGGTTCAAACGAGGACATCTAATAAAATAAAAAAGCGACCCTTGTTGCCAATGGGTCGTTCTTTGTTGTTTTGGTTTATGCAGTTACATTTGATGTAAGAGCATTAAATTTCTTTGCTAAACGAGATTTTTTGCGAGAAGCTGCGTTTTTATGAATTAAACCTTTGGTTACCGCTTTGTCTAATTTTTTGGTTGCATTCAAGAGAGCGGTTTTTGCGGCTTCAACATCATTATTCTGAACAGCTACTTCAAAATGCTTAATAGCAGTTTTTAGTGCTGATTTTTGAGCAGAATTTCTTTCATTATGTTTTTTTGTAGTTTTTACACGTTTAATCGCGGATTTAATATTTGGCATTCGATTCACCTCCTTGGTGCAACCTGTTAAGTACAAATTCCAAATAGAACACCAAATATTCTAACATGGCCAGTTTTAAAAAGCAAGGATTCTGTGAAAACAAAGAATGAAACTTTATTTTTAGTAGAAAAATAAAATTAGTAAATTTTAGGGGGGTTCATGATGAATAGAGAGAATCAGATTGATCTCAGTCAATATCAAGTACGAACAGATTTAGCATTAGAAAGTCATCAGATGGCAGTAGAGCAATATGGTGAACAGATTCCCGGGGTGTATATAAATGAAGAAGAGATAGAAGGGATCCATATTTCAAGGCTTTCCATTCAGAGTGAGGAAGGAGCAAAACGAATCAACAAGCGAAAGGGGAATTATATCACCTTTGAAGCAGATGCTCTAAAAAGACATGATTCTACTTTTCAGGGACAGATGACAAAGGTTTTTGCCAATGATTTTCAACGTTATTTGAAAGAAATCGGAATTCTGGAAGATGCCAAAGTTTTAGTGATCGGATTAGGGAATTGGAACGTAACTCCTGATGCGTTAGGACCGTTGGTGGTAGAGAAAATCTTAGTGACTCGCCATCTTTTTGAGCTGATGCCTAATGATGTTAATGAAGGATTCCGTCCTGTTAGTGCTGTTGCTCCTGGTGTACTAGGAATTACCGGAATTGAAACAAGCGATATCGTAAAGGGAATTGTGGAAGAGAGTAAACCTGATTTAGTCATAGCCATTGACGCTTTAGCCGCTCGTTCTTTAAATCGTGTCAATTCAACTATTCAAATCGCAGATACAGGAATTAACCCTGGGTCAGGTATTGGCAATAAACGAAAAGCATTAAATCGAGAGACACTCGGTGTTCCAGTCATTGCGATTGGGATTCCAACGGTGGTTGATGCGGTATCGATCACAAGTGATACAATGGATTATTTATTGCAACATTTAGGAAAACAAATGGACATTCGCAATCCTTTTGGAAAAAGACCTTCAAAAAATCCTGAAATTCATCAGCATTTCTTGGGTATGGTAGGTACATTAGGGGAACAAGAAAAACGTCAATTGATTTATGAAGTACTAGCGCCTTTAGGTTATAATCTGATGGTTACCCCAAAGGAAGTAGATATATTTATCGAAGATATGGCTGAAATTTTGGCTAATGGACTCAATATGGCTCTCCATTCAGCGGTAAATGAAGAGAATATAGCTTCTTATACGAATTAAAAAATCTTCTATTGAAGTCTTTTCGAAGACGTAGTCGAGTTCTTCTTTAGAGGTAGTTTTTTATGCCGATTGTTCAAGCTTAACTTCGATTTTTTACTTTAATGAAGTTAAACTTTCCGATGCGGTAAAAAATTAGTTCTAAACCCTATTTCTCGCTCATAAACATGTACAAAACGTTTAATGGAGAATAGGGTGAAAAAAATGAAACAATCTTCGCTTCAAAAGTTCTTTTTATCCCTTTCTATTGGTACGGCAATTTTATTTATGTTGATCAGTGTTTTTTTCTTACAACTATCAAAGGAACATGAACAAACAGATGGTGATTTTTGGGACAAGTTTTCTTTAAAATTATCAACGAATCAATTTTTGTATTTATTTACGATGGAAATTCCAATTTTTCATATAGATGTACAAGCATTAGAAGAAGGTAATTCACAAAGTCCAGAAAATCCTTTCTTTCAGTTATTTTCTCTTTCGTATAAACCCAAACATCCAAATGACTGGATAAAAGAAGAGATCCCTGCTTATTCTCTGATGGATTTTGCGAACTTAACAGCAGCCAATATGACGGATGTAATCGATCATCCAATGGAATCAAAACCCCCAAAAGAATTAGTTCAAGATGATCAGAAAACAGAGGCCAAAGAGGTATCAGCAAATCGAAATGTCGTATTTATTTATCACACACATAATCGTGAATCCTTCCTACCAGAAACAAACAAAAATTCAGATTCCAAAGTGAACATTACAAAGGTAGGGGTAAAACTAGGGGAAGAATTAAAAAAATTAGGGATTGGTGCGGAAGTATCGACGGACGATTATTATCCTGATTTAAAAAAATATGCATTAGCCTATATGGAATCATCGAAAACAGTCAAAGAAGCATTAAAACGAAATGGTGACTACCAATTTATTTTTGATATCCATCGTGATGGGTTTCCATCTGGGAAATCTTATGAGCCGAAAGAGATGAAAAAATTATCTACACGTAAGATTAAAGGTGTTGATTATGCAACGGTCACGTTTGTGATTGGCAAAGGGAACCAGAATTATCAAAAGAACAAAGAATTTGCTCAAAAATTACATGATACCATCAATAAACTTTACCCTGGTTTATCAAAAGGAATTACAGAAAAAACGAAAACATCTGGAACAAATGGAGAATATAATCAATCCGTTTCACCAAATAGTGTCTTGATCGAGGTGGGTAGTAACTATAATACCCTTGAAGAAGAATATCGAACGGCAAGAGCGTTAGCAGAAGCAGTGGCAGAAATTTACTTTGATGCGGCAAAGGTAAACGCAACACCACCAGCTAAGAAAAATTAGAAGGGGTGAGAACGATGGCACGATTTTCTTTACGTTTTTTCTTTGTGATTGTTATTTTTCTAGTTGGCACTTTTATGGGAATTACAGTTGCTGAGAAAGGAATCTATAAAGTTACAGGTAAGCCAAATCAGGGAATCCAAAGTTTTCAGGTATCTAAAAATAATGATCAAGTAGAGGTTACGGTACTCGGAAAGACCTATAAGAAGCCAATCCCAGGAAAAGAAAAGGAATCAGCTACCAAAAAAGAACAAAGTTCAAAACCAACATCACCAAAACAACCTGTTCAAGAAGAAAAAGGGCAAAGTTCTACTTATATTGGTGAGATCGGAAATGCGATCAGTTCTACACTTCAACTTGGTGCAGAAAAAGGATTTGAAATCCTCGCGAGTTTTATCGATTAATTCAGAGCCGAACTAGGCTCTATTTTTTTTACTGGTCTCCAACACATTTCAATTACACCCTTACACATATTGCATCGATACTTTATAATCTATATAATTAATAGAAGTGTATTTGTGTTTCTTTTCGGAAGGGTTTTTAGAAGGGAATGGGATTATATGAACGACCAAGAACGACAAAGAAGAATTCGTAATTTTTCTATCATTGCCCATATCGACCATGGTAAATCAACCTTGGCCGATCGTATCCTTGAATTTACGGGTGCTTTAACCCAACGGGAAATGGAAGATCAAGTTCTTGACCAAATGGATTTAGAACGTGAACGAGGTATTACCATTAAACTACAAGCCGTTCGTTTAAATTATAAAGCAAAAGATGGGAATGAATATATTCTTAATTTAATAGATACACCTGGACATGTGGACTTTACCTATGAAGTTTCCCGATCTTTAGCAGCTTGTGAAGGGGCTGTTTTAGTAGTAGATGCAGCTCAAGGAATCGAAGCGCAAACGCTGGCCAATGTATATTTGGCGCTTGAAAATGATTTGGAGATTATACCGGTAGTTAACAAAATTGATCTACCTAGTGCAGAACCAGAACGAGTGAAACAGGAAATTGAAGATGTGATCGGATTGGATGTTTCAGAAGCTGTATTGGCTTCTGCGAAAGTAGGAATAGGTATTGAGGAAATCTTAGAACAAATTGTTAAAAAAGTGCCAGCTCCCTCTGGGAATAGTGACGACCCTTTACAGGCATTAATTTTTGATTCGCACTATGATCCATATAAAGGGGTTATTACCTATATTCGTGTAGTGAATGGGTCGATTAAACCAGGAATGAAGATTAAAATGATGTCCACGGATAAAACGTTTGAAGTAACAGAAGTAGGGGTATTCAAACCAAAAATGACGCAAGTGGATCAGTTATCGGTTGGCGATGTTGGTTTTGTCGTGGCCTCCATTAAGAATGTAAAAGATACCCGAGTTGGGGATACGATCACCGATGCAAAACGTCCAGCGAAAGAGCCATTACCAGGTTACCGAAAAGTAAACCCAATGGTTTATTGTGGATTATATCCAGTAGAAACGAAAGACTATGATGACTTAAGGGAAGCTTTGGAAAAATTAGAGTTAAATGATGCAGCGCTAAAATATGAACCAGAGACTTCGACAGCCCTTGGTTTTGGTTTTCGTTGTGGCTTTTTAGGACTTCTTCATATGGAGATTATTCAAGAACGAATTGAACGGGAATTTGGAATTAATATCATTACAACAGCACCTAGTGTGGTTTATCATGTAACAAAGACGAATGGGGAAAAATTGATCATTGATAATCCATCGAATATGCCAGAACCAGGAAATATTGATTTTATCGAGGAACCTTATGTAAAGGCTTCGATTATGGTACCCAATGATTATGTTGGGGCAGTCATGGAACTTTGCCAGTCAAAACGCGGAGAGTTTCTTGATATGCAATATCTAGATACCAATCGGGTTACCTTAACGTACAATATGCCATTATCCGAGATTGTATATGATTTCTTTGATCAGTTAAAATCAAGTACAAAAGGTTATGCTTCTTTTGATTATGAATTGACAGGATATAAACCTTCGAAATTAGTTCGTGTCGATATTCTATTAAATGGTGAAAAAGTAGATGCCCTTTCCTTTATTGTTCATAAAGACAAAGCTTATCAAAAAGGAAGACAAATTGCAGAAAAATTAAAACAACTGATTCCACGGCAAATGTTTGAAGTACCCATTCAGGCAGCAATTGGTAACAAAGTCATTGCTAGAGAAACGATTAGCGCAATGCGGAAAAATGTTCTTGCTAAATGTTATGGCGGGGATATTACGAGAAAGAGAAAATTATTAGAGAAACAAAAAGAAGGGAAAAAGCGAATGAAAGCCTTGGGTACAGTAGAGGTTCCACAAGAGGCATTTATGGCTGTTTTAAAAATGGATCAACAATAAATAAAACAATTCAAACCTACACATAGGTGTAGGTTTTCTTACCACATCGGAAAGTTTAACTTCATTAAAGTAATAAATCGAAGTTAAACTTGAACGATCGGCATAAAAAACTTCCGCTAAAGAAAAGGACTCGACTACATCTTCGAAACGACTTCGATGGAAGTTTTTTTACTCTAGAGGTGATGTTTTAAATGGCACATGCGGTTTATATTCATATTCCTTTTTGTACCAACAAATGTCACTATTGTGACTTTAACTCCTATATTGCACAAGGTCAACCTGTTATGGATTATCTAAAAGCACTGGATCTAGAAATGAAGAAAACATTGGAAATCATCCCGATAAAGAAGGTTAAAACCATTTTCGTTGGCGGAGGAACTCCAACGGTACTTTCTCTGCAAGAAATGGAATACTTTCTCAAAAGCGTGAAAAATCATTTCCAAAGTTGGGATCAAGAGATTGAGTTTACCATGGAAGCCAACCCAGGAACAGTAGAAATTGAAAAGTTACAGATCATGAAAGATTATGGCGTGAATCGACTAAGTATGGGTGTTCAAGCTTTTCAAGACGGCCTCCTCTCCTATATTGGACGAATTCATAATGTGCGAGATGTATACCAAAGTGTGGATAACGCACATAAAGTTGGATTTACGAATATCAATATCGACTTAATGATTGGACTCCCCAATCAAACGCTCAGTATGGTAAAAGAGAGTTTAGACAAAGCTTTTGAATTAGATTTACCTCATTTCTCTGTTTATAGTTTAAAAGTAGAAGAAAATACCTTATTTCATCGATTATTTGAAAGAAATCAATTGCCGTTACCACCTGAAGACGATGAATTAAATATGTATTTAATGACGATTGAACAGATGGAAATACATGGGTATCGACAATACGAGATTAGCAATTTTGCCAAAAAAGGGTTTAAAAGTAAGCATAATATCACCTATTGGAAAAATGAAGACTATTATGGGTTTGGTGCGGGTGCTCACGGATATTTAAATGGAAAAAGGCATATGAATCTTAAAGGGGTTGTTCCTTATATTGAAAAAATAGAAAAAGAACAACAACTCCCTCGAATTGAAGAGCATGAAGTCTCTATAGAAGAGAAAAAAGAGGATATGCTGATGCTGGGATTAAGGTTGTTAGAGGGTGTAAAAATCGCGGACTATGAACGAATCTTTGGTGAATCGATCGAAACAAAATTCGGTTCACAAATTTCTGAACTCGTCGACAAGGGGTTATTAATAAAAGATGAAATTGGGATTCGTCTAACTAAAAAAGGACTCATTTACGGGAATGAAGTCTTTGCTGAATTTATTTCATGAAGCATTGACAAAACGGGTTTAATTTTGGTATTTTTTAAATAGATTTTTTAGCACTCGTTAGATGTGAGTGCTAATAATATTGATGGAGGTGGATGGTGTGCTTACGGATAGACAGAAACTGATTTTGGCTGCAGTGGTGAATAGCTATATAGAATCTGCTGAACCTGTTGGATCGAGAGCGATTTCGAAACGGCATGATATCGGTTATAGTCCGGCAACCATCCGTAATGAAATGGCTGACCTCGAAGAAATGGGTTACTTAGAGCAACCCCATACTTCAGCAGGTCGAATTCCATCCAATAAAGGATATCGGTATTATGTGGATCATTTAATCAATCCAAAGAATATCAAAATCTCTAAAGAGATACTAACGAATATAAGCCATATCTTTACGAAGCAATTTAACGAATTCGAGCAGATTTTAGAACAAACTGCTATAATTCTATCGCAAATCACCAATTATACAAGTATTATCCTTGGTCCAGAGATTTATCATACCAAGTTAAAACATGTCCAAATTGTTCCTTTATCTGATCAAAGATTAGTTGTTATTTTGGTTACTAATACTGGAAAGGTTCAACATAAAACGTTAACCATTCCGAACGAAATTTCAATCGATTCGATTGAGAAGATGGTTCGCTTCCTGAACATTAAGTTGACGGGTATTCCGTTATATCAATTAAAATCAAAAATCTTTGTTGAACTTCAGCAAGAATTGCAAAAAAACATTAGTGAATATGAACAAATGATGCAATTGATTGATCAGGCAATTCTTCAAGATCTTGATAACCAAGCTGACCATAAAATCTATGTCGGTGGGACAACAAATATCTTAAATCAACCAGAATTTAATGATATCAATACAATCAAAGATCTTTTGATGATGTTTGAAAAAACAGAAGATGTTCGAGAATTGATGAAATCCAGTCAAAAAGGAATTGAAGTGAGAATTGGCTCAGAAAATACCGTAGAAGCAGCTACTAATAGTAGCATTATTACTGCAACATATGAAGTGGATGGAGTCTTATTAGGGAAAATCGGTATTTTTGGGCCGACGAGAATGGATTACAGCCGTGTGATTCGGATTCTTGAATTTTTAACCCAAGATTTTTCAAATTTCATTACTAGATTGTATAAATAGAAGGAAAATATCCCAAAAATAATAGGGGATTTATGGAAATGGGGAATTTTCCCCATTTTCAATTGAAAGGATGACATGAATGAGCAAGCAAAACCAAACCGGCCATGATTATGATGACCGCTTGACTGTTTTACATACCAATGTAAACGCGATTAAAGCTGTGGCGTCTGCGGTTGAAGGAACACTAGGCCCAAAAGGTTTGGATACGATGCTGGTGGATGAAAATGGTCAAGTAATCGTTACAAATGATGGGGTAACGATCTTAGAGAAGATGGAAGCGAGTCATCCTGCAGCGAAGATGCTGATACAAGTAGCCAGGTCACAGCAAAATGAAATTGGTGATGGCACAACGACGGCTACGGTTCTAGCTAGTGAATTATTAACTGAAGCAGTAAACCAAGTAAATCGCGGTGTGCCAGTTGCAAAAGTTATCGCTGGAATGAAAAAGGGAATCGACTATGCAATCGATCTTATCCGATCGAAAGTGCGGATGATTGCTGATTTATCCGAATCATCATTACGTCAAGTGGCTTATATTGCTGGACGGGAACATGAAGATATTGCTGAGTTAATCATAGATGCCGCTAGGTTAATGACAAAAGAAAAACTGCTTAATCCTGAATATAAATTCGCTGAATCGATTATGGCTTATGAAGGAACGGAGAATGAATTAATCTCTGGTTTGATCCTCAGCAAAAAACGGATGAATATCCAGATGCCTAAGAAATTGATCAATGCAAACATTTTGGTGATTGAAGATGCATTTGAACCTGAAGATATTGATGACGAAGCATTAGGTACAGAAGTTGGTTTTCGCAAATATTTAGAATATAAAGCTGAATTCCAAAAGAATTTAGTAAAAATTCCTTTATTAGGGGTCAACGTGATTGCCGTTGATCGAGGCGTTGATCCTTTAGCAGAGGAATATTGTATTGATCATGGAATTATGGTGATACAAAGGTTGTCAAGGCAAGATTTAAAGCGTCTCGTTGAACATACAGGTGCGAAAACAATCAAACGCACAGGTCTTCATAAGGAAGTGGAGGAACTAAAAGCATATGTTGGCCATGCTGAAGAAGTACTAGAGGATCAAATGTTACAGAAAATAAGAATCATAGGTGGTAAAGGAAAGCCAATGGCCACGATTCTTGTTGGAGCATCTACAGGCGAAATTGTTGAAGAAAGAGAGCGAATTGCGAAAGATGCAGCCTCATCCGTACAAGCAGCTATTCGTGGGGGATATGTTCCAGGTGGTGGTGCAATCGAATTTTGGGCAGCTAGAGAAATTGAAAAGTTAATAGAACAAGTTCAGGGAATGGAAGGCCATGGTCTGCAAGTGGTTGCAACCGCTTTGCGAAAGCCAATGGCTCAGATCATCTGGAACGCAGGATTTAATCCATTGGAAAAGCTGGAAGAGGTGAAAGTTGCTCAAAATAAACAAAAGAAAGACTCCTTAGGAATTCATGCTGATACGGGTAAAGTGATCGATATGGAAGAGGTTGGAGTCATTGATCCATCTCTCGTTAAAATTCATGCCTTGAGGGCTGCTGGAGAGATTGCAGAGGCGATTCTTCGCATTCAAACCATTATAAAAATGAGATCTGTTGACCATGATTAGGAGGTGACTCAATGACAGAAAAAACGAAGGACCAATCTACAGTGATGTCAGAGGAAATGGAAAAAGAAGAAACGAAGAAGAATGAATCAGTCGATGCTGATAAGGAAGAAACTCAAAAAGAAATCATTGAACAAACAGATGATGAGGTTAATACCTTAAAACAAACGATTGATGAGTTGCAAAATAAACTTTTACGTGTACATGCAGATTTTGATAATTTTCGAAAAAGAACGAGACTTGAAAAAGAAGAAACGGCTAAATACGCCGCCGCCCGCTTAGTAGAAGCATTATTACCTGCCTATGATAATCTTCAAAGGGCGGTTAGTTCGAGTAAAGAAACCCAAAACTTTGAATCTCTTGTTCAAGGAATAGAAATGGTTTATCGACAAATTGAACAAGTTCTAAACCAAGAAGGACTTCAACCGATTGAAGCAGTTGGTCAACCATTCAATCCTGAACTTCATCAAGCAGTTATGCAAGTCCAAACAGATGAATATGAATCAGGGGTTGTAGTTGAAGAATTACAAAAAGGATATAAATTCAAAGATAAAGTTCTTCGACCCTCAATGGTTAAAGTAAATGCATAAAAGAAAAATGAAATAGGAGGTAATCGATCATGGGAAAAGTAATAGGAATTGACTTAGGAACTACTAACTCTTGTGTCGCAGTATTAGAAGGTGGAGAACCTGTTGTCATACCAAATGCTGAAGGTAACCGTACAACTCCATCCGTCGTTGCTTTCACCAAAGATGGGCAACGATTAGTTGGGGAAGTAGCAAAACGTCAAGCGATTACAAATCCAAATACAGTCATCTCGATTAAACGCCATATGGGTACAAACTATAAAGTAAATATTGATGGTAAAGAATATACACCACAAGAAATATCTGCAATTATCCTTCAAAAATTAAAGGCTGATGCCGAGGCTTACTTAGGAGAAAAAATTACTCAAGCTGTCATTACGGTTCCTGCTTACTTCAACGATAGCCAACGTCAAGCAACGAAAGATGCAGGTAAAATTGCTGGCTTAGAAGTGTTGAGAATTATTAACGAACCAACTGCTGCGTCTCTCGCTTATGGTTTAGATAAAGAAGAAGACCAAACCATCCTTGTTTATGACCTTGGTGGTGGAACCTTTGACGTATCGATTCTTGAATTAGGAGATGGAATCTTCGAAGTAAAAGCTACCAGTGGAGATAACCGACTTGGTGGCGACGATTTTGACCAAGCCATAATCGATTATTTAATCGATATTTTTAAGAAAGAAAATGGGATTGACTTAAGCCAAGATAAAATGGCTTTACAACGTTTAAAAGATGCTGCTGAGAAAGCGAAAAAAGAACTTTCTGGAGTTTTAACAACTACTATCTCATTACCATTTATCACTGCAGATGCAACAGGTCCAAAACACTTAGAAGTCAACTTAACTCGTGCCAAATTTGAAGAGTTAACTGCAGATTTAGTTGAAAGAACAATGGGCCCAACTCGTCAAGCATTACAAGATGCAGGATTAACACCAAACGATATCGATAAAGTCATCCTTGTTGGTGGATCAACACGGATTCCTGCTGTTCAAGAAGCGATTAAGAAGTTCATTGGGAAAGAACCATATAAAGGGGTGAACCCAGATGAAGTTGTTGCTATTGGTGCAGCGATTCAGGCAGGAGTTCTTACGGGTGATGTGAAGGACGTTGTTTTACTTGACGTTACACCATTATCCTTAGGTATTGAAACCCTTGGTGGAGTATTTACCAAATTAATCCCAAGAAATACAACGATCCCAACAAGTAAATCACAAATTTTCTCTACCGCTGCTGACAATCAGACATCTGTAGATATTCATGTTCTTCAAGGAGAACGTGAAATGGCAGCTTATAACAAAACATTAGGTCGTTTCCAATTACATGATATTCCACCAGCACCACGTGGAATTCCACAAATTGAAGTTACTTTTGATATTGACGCTAACGGTATTGTAAATGTATCTGCAAAAGATCTAGGTACAGGTAAGAGTCAAAAAATTACCATCACTTCTTCTAGCGGTTTAAGCCAAGAAGAAATCGAAAGAATGGTGAAAGAGGCTGAATCACACGCTGAAGAAGACCGTAAACGCAAAGAAGAAGTTGAAATTCGTAACCAAGCCGACTCCATGATTTATCAAACGGAAAAAACACTCAAAGACTTAGAAGGAAAAATCGATAAAGCGGAGATTGACAAGGCAAATGAAGCAAAAGAAGCTTTGAAGAAAGCACTAGAAGGTAATAATATCGAAGAAATCAAGGCAGCAAATGAAAAACTTGCTGGCATTGTACAACAACTTTCTGTGAAACTCTATGAACAAGCACAAGCACAAAATGCACAAGGGACAACGAATAATCAATCTCAAAATAAAGAGAATGTTGTTGACGTCGATTATGAAGAAGTAAAAGATGACAAGAAAGAATAATATTGCATACTGTAAATAAAAGGAGAAAGTCAAAGTCGTGTTTCTTGGCTTTGGCTTTTCTCTTGTTTTCATCAATATGAAAAGAACGGTGGTGATTCGATGAGTAAACGAGACTATTACGAAGTCTTAGGAGTCAGTAAAAACGCCACTGAGGATGAAATAAAAAAGGCATACCGCAAATTGGCTCGTCAATATCATCCTGATGTGAATAAAGAACCTGATGCAGTAGAGAAATTTAAAGAAGTAAAAGAAGCATATGAGGTTCTAAGTGATCCAAATAAAAGAGCCCGCTATGACCAGTTTGGTCATGAAGATCCTACTGCTGGATTTGGTGGCGGAGGATTTGGTGGCGGTGGTTTTAGCAGTGCTGATTTTGGAGATTTTGGCGATATCTTCGATATGTTTTTCGGTGGTGGAAGGAGACAACGTAACCCCAATGCACCAAGAAGAGGTGCTGATCTCCAATATAGTATGACATTAGAATTCAAGGAAGCTGTTTTCGGAAAAGAAACAGATATCACCATTCCACGGGAAGAAGAATGTGATACTTGTCATGGTACAGGGGCAAAACCAGGAACCAAAGTAGAAACCTGTTCCGTATGTAAAGGAACTGGACAACAAGAAGTAGTTCAGAATACCCCATTTGGTCGAATTGTAAATCGTCGAATTTGTACAGCATGTCAAGGAAAAGGAAAAATCATTCCCCATAAATGTACGGATTGCTATGGAACAGGTCGTGTGAAGAAGAATAAAAAAATTCATGTGAAAATTCCTGCAGGAGTGGATGATGGTTCGCAATTGCGGGTAAGTGGGGAAGGAGAACCTGGGGTAAATGGAGGACCACCTGGTGATTTATTTATTCTCTTACATGTCAAACCTCACGATTTCTTTGAAAGAGATGGAGATAATATTTACTGTGAAGTCCCACTAACCTTTGCACAGGCAGCATTAGGAGATGAGATCGAAGTTCCTACTCTTGATGGTCGAGTGAAATTAAAAATACCTGCAGGGACACAAACCGGAACCAGTTTTCGTTTAAAAGGAAAAGGAGTACCCCACCTACGTTTTGGTGGTAGAGGAGATCAGCATGTAAAGGTTGTTGTCGTGACTCCTACGAATTTAACAGAGCGACAAAAAGAATTACTAAGGGAATTAGGTAATCTCAGTGGTGAGGAAACCCACCAGCAATCCAAATCCTTTTTTGAGCGTATGAAAAAAGCCTTTATGGGGGAATAACCCCCATTTTTCTTCTTTTAATTGAATGGAAACTTTAGGAGGAATGAACGTTTATGAAATGGTCCGAAATTACAATTCATACGACACAAGAAGCAATCGAAGCGGTTGCGAATATTCTTCACGAGGCAGGTGCTGGTGGAGTTATTATTGAAGACCCAGAAGTTCTTGAGCGAGAGTGGGAATCTCCTTATGGTGAGGTGTACGAACTTTCTCCTGAAGATTTTCCAGAGGAAGGTGTTTATGTCAAAGCATATTTTCCGCTTAATAGTTATCTCATGGAAACGGTTGAGCAAATTAAATCAGCGATTAATAATCTATTAACTTATGATATTAACATTGGGGCAGGACATGTATCCATTTCTGAAGTGAATGAAGAAGATTGGGCTTCAGGATGGAAAAAATACTACAAACCCGTTCAGGTTTCTGAGAAAATCTTAATCACTCCAACATGGGAAGAAGTAGAAGAAAAACCAGGTCAACATGTCATTGAATTAGATCCGGGGATGGCCTTTGGAACAGGAACCCATCCTACAACAGTGATGTGTATTCAAGCATTAGAAAAAGTGATTAATGGGGATGAAAAAGTGATTGATGTTGGATGTGGTACAGGTGTCTTGAGTATCGCTGCTGCAAAATTGGGAGCAAAACATGTATTAGCACTTGATTTAGATGAAGTTGCGGTAAAAAGTGCAAAATTAAATATAAAGCTAAATCACGTTGATCAAATGGTTGAGGTAAAACAAAATAACTTATTAGATCATATCGAGGATCAAGTGGAAATCGTTGTTGCAAATATTTTGGCAGAGGTTATTCTACGTTTCGTCAATGATGTAGCAAGGGTACTCAAACCAAATGGCTACTTTATTGCTTCTGGAATTATCCAATCCAAAAGTGAATTGGTAAAAGAAGTAATTGAACGGGAAGGTTTGGTTATTGAGGAAACACTTACACAGGAAGATTGGATAGCTTTTATTGCAAAAAAAGTATAAGATAGTAGGGATATAGAAATGCAAAGATATTTTGTTCATAAGGACCAATTTTTGGATGATCAGGTATTCATCAAGGGAGATGATGTAAAACATATCAGCAAAGTTTTGCGATTAAAACAAGGGGATATGATCATCTGCTCTAATGGTGAGGGTTTGGATGTTCTAGGGAAAATAAAAAAAATCGAGCGAGACCAAGTTATCTGCAATATCGAAGAAGTGATTCAAGAAAACAACGAATCTCCTTTCGAAGTGATCTTGGCACAAGGATTACCAAAAGGAGATAAGATGGATTGGATTATCCAAAAAGGGACAGAGATTGGCGTCACATCATTTCTCCCATTCACATCCGAAAGAACAATTGTCCAGTTGGATGAAAATAAAGAACAAAAGCGTTTAGAGCGCTGGCGTAAAATTGCTAAAGAAGCGGCTGAGCAAGCTCATCGAAGTGCAATTCCCAAAATTCATCCCGTTTTGACCTGGGAAGGATTATTAGATTTAATACAGAAAGAGTTTACGCTTATTGCCTATGAACAGGAAAATACCATAACTTTATATCAAGCTCTATCAAAGAATTCAGAACAAAAGAGATTGCTGCTAGTAATCGGCCCTGAAGGGGGATTTTCCACTCATGAAGTACAAGAAGCAATAAAAAGGGGAGCCATATCAATTTCCTTAGGGAAACGAATTTTGCGTACGGAAACAGCTGGACTTGTGGGGGTTGCCAATATACTCTATCATCTAGAAGGAAAGCGAGGATAAACATTGACTACCATTGCATTTCATACTCTAGGATGTAAAGTAAATCAATACGAAACAGAAGCAATCTACCAGTTGTTCAGAAAGCATGGTTATGAGCGAGTTGATTTTGATAAAAAAGCGGATGTTTATGTGATCAATACTTGTACCGTAACGAATACGGGAGATAAAAAAAGTAGACAAGTGATTCGAAGAGCGATTAAAAGAAACCCAGACGCAGTAATCGTGGTGACGGGATGCTATGCCCAGATTGCACCTGGTGACGTTCTCGATATTCCCGGGGTAGATATTGTTGTTGGCAATCAGGGGCGTGAGAAGATTGTTGAATACGTAGAGGAATATCGACGGAAAAGAGAGCCGATCAATGCCGTCTACAATATTATGAAGACAAAAGAATTTGAGGAATTAGATGTACCTTCTTTTTCAGACCGAACAAGGGCATCATTAAAGATCCAAGAAGGGTGCAATAACTTCTGCACCTTCTGTATCATTCCGTGGGCTCGAGGTTTATTACGAAGTCGGAAACCAGAGAACGTATTGAAACAGGCTAGACAATTAGTTGCCGCAGGATATAAAGAGATTGTTTTAACGGGTATTCACACAGGAGGATATGGAGAGGATTTAGAAGATTATAGTCTGGCGAAATTGCTAAAAGAGCTTGATCAAGTAGAAGGATTAAAACGCATTCGAATTAGCTCGATTGAGGCTAGCCAGATTACGGATGAAATACTAGAAGTATTAAAAAATTCTACAAGTATTGTTCGTCATCTTCACATTCCATTGCAAGCCGGAGATGATGAAGTATTACAACGAATGAAACGCAACTATACAACGGAAGAATATCGGAATAAGATCATGGAAATTCGCAAGGTTTTACCCGATGTTGCGATTACTACAGATGTCATTGTCGGTTTTCCAGGTGAAACAGAAGAGCAATTCCTAAATGGTTATCGTTTTATGGAAGAGCTGGAATTTGCAGAAATGCATGTTTTCCCTTATTCCAAACGATCTGGAACTCCAGCAGCGAAAATGCCAGATCAGGTTCCCGAAGAGGTAAAACATGAACGAGTGCAAAAACTCATTGAATTATCCAACTGGCTAAAGATGAAATATGCGAACAAGTTCTTAAGACAAATTTTGGAGGTTATTCCAGAAACACCATATAAAGAAGATCCAAATAGCGGACTTTATACAGGTTACTCTGATAATTATCTCCATGTCGCTTTTAAAGGAACGCAAGATATAGTTGGTAAGATATGTAAAGTGAGAATCGACCGTGTTGGTCTAGAATATTGCCATGGAACACTTGTCCAAGTTGAAGAAGAAACAGCAGTGAGCTAACATCGAAGGTGATCTCAACGGATCACCTTTTTTGTACTTTTTAATTATGAAATCGCTTTGTCTAGATCATCTTAAGATATAAAAAAACTTCTATCGAAGTCTTTTCGAAGATGTAGTCGAGTTCTTCTTTAAAGGTAGTTTTTTATGCCGATCATTCAAGTTTAACTCAGATTTATTACTTTAAAGAAGTTAAACTTTCCGATGTGGTAAGAAAATATACAATTTGATGGTAAGGAGGGAAAAAATTTATGAAGGAAGTATCTGCTGGGGGAGTTGTTTTCTTTCGAGGAGAAACTACACAGCTGTTAATGATTGTTGATCGATGTCATAAATGGACTTTGCCCAAAGGAAAAGTTGAAAAAGGTGAATCTTATTCGGAAACAGCAATACGAGAAATACAGGAAGAAACTGGAATTGAAGGGGAAATTGTCAAGCCACTCGAAAAAGTATATTATGAATACTATCATCCAGTTCATGGCAAAGTGGAGAAAGAGGTTTATTATTATTTGGTCGAGGCAAAAAATTATTTATTAAAAGTTCAAGAAAGTGAAATTAATCAAGCAAAGTGGTTGAGCTTAGAAGAAGCTTGGGAAAAACAAAAAAACTCAGGCTATGATAATAATCTTTCGATCATGAAACAAGCTTTAAGGGAACTAGGATACGAAAATTTACAGTAGGGGGAATTGAAAAATGAATTCAAAAGAACTAGCGAGAATGATTGATCACACGTTATTAAAACCGGATGCTACTGCAGAGATGATTGATCAGCTATGTAAGGAAGCAAAGATATATGAATTTGCTTCTGTTTGTATCAACCCATATTGGGTAACGCGAGCTTATCAACAATTAAAAGATACAGATGTGAAAGTTTGTACTGTAATTGGTTTTCCTTTAGGTGCAACCACGAAAGAAGTTAAGGCTTTTGAAACCAAAAAATGTATTGAAGAAGGTGCTACAGAAGTAGATATGGTTTTAAATATTGGTGCCTTAAAATCAAAACAGTATGACGTAGTAGAAGAAGATATTCGTGCTGTGGTTGAAGCGGCAAAGGGAAAAGCACTAGTTAAGGTGATTATTGAAACGGGGATCTTAACTGATGAAGAAAAAGTAAAAGCCTGTGAAATTAGTAAAAAGGTTGGTGCCGATTTTGTAAAAACTTCTACCGGTTTTGGCCATGGTGGAGCTACATACGAAGATATTAAACTGATGAGGAAAACTGTTGGTCCTGATATGGGCGTCAAAGCTTCGGGTGGTGTTCGAGATATTGAAGGAGCGTTAAAGATGATCGAAGCAGGTGCTAACCGAATTGGGACAAGTTCAGGTGTAGCGATTGTGAATGGGTTAAGAGGGGAAAGCGATTATTAAGATTTTAGCGATTTTATAGAAAAAGCCGAGGATCGAACACTCGGCTTTTTTTGATGGATACCCCACTCTTTCTTATTTCGGAGCTAAAAAGAGTGTGAGCCTAGCAAAAGGTTTAGCAAAAGGAAGAACAACTAAAGAGCTAAGGAGATTGAAAATCAGCTGGAAATGGGCAATTTGCGCTGGTGGATAAGTAGTTAAGTGAGTAACTACAAACACAAATTCTGGGATGAGAGGATAAAAGATTGCAACACCAAGAACGTTAAGCAGTAAATGTGCAGTTGCTACTTGTTTTCCTTCTTTATTTCCACCTATACTTGCCAAAATTGCAGTAATACAGGTTCCAATATTAGCTCCTAATACGATGGCTAAGCCAAAATTTAAGGGAATCGCAGAACCATAAAACATTCCCATCGTCATTGCGATCGTTGCACTGCTCGATTGGACAATCGATGTCATCATGATTCCAATCAGCAATCCAATCAAATCCTGATGTTCCGGGTAAGAAAGAAGTGTTTGTAGCCAACCTGTATGCTTTATGGGTTCGGAAATCATTTGCAATGCATCCATTCCTAGGAAGATGATAGCAAATCCTCCAAGAAATAGACCAATCGCTCGAATTTTTGGATAAGGGAATAAAAAGAAGATTGCCCCAATTAATAGAAGGGGAACTGAAATTCGACTGATTTCCAATGCAAGTAACTCTACAGTTGCTACAGTGCCCAGATTCGTTCCTAAAATGATTCCAATCGTTTGGAAAAAGTCCATCATTCCCGCATTGATAAGGCCAATGGTAAGTACGGTAACAGCACTACTGCTTTGTAATAAGAGAGTAGCGATTGTACCAGTAAAAAAACCATGATAAGGCGTTTTCGTAAATTGATAGATAAACTGTTGTAAATGTTCACCAGATAATTTATCCAAACCGATTCTCATGATCTTCATTCCGAACATGAAAAATGCAAGACCGGTGGCCAAAGGAATCATGATTTCTCTCATCATTAGTATTTCGCCCCTATTCATTGTCCAATCATTCTATTTTTATGAATCATTTGGACAATTAGAACAGGGCGAGACGTTATTATTTAATCATACGAAGGCGGCCAAACCAGGAATATAAAATATTGATAAAAATGATGAAAGCAGCAATATGAAAAACCCATTGTGCTGAAAATGTGGTAGCGATCCAACCAGCGACTATCATTGCAACCGGAGAAAATAGATTCACCAAAACACGGCTTGATGTCATCACCCTTCCAAATAAATGGGGTGGAATAATTTCCTGACGATAAGCCATCATATTGACATTTACGATAATACCAATCATCAGTAACAAAGAATAGGAGAGCGTAAAGGTAACTAATGATTGATTCAACACTAAAAGCAAAATGGCAAGGAAAACCCCTATACTCCCCAATCGAATCATCTTTCCTTTCGTCAGGACGTTTTTTAAATGTTTAAGATTTAATGTCGTTAATGTTGCTACGATCCCACTTACCCAGAAAATCGTTGAGGTTTGTTCTGGACCATATCCCAATACTTCTTTACTCTGAAAAATAAACAGTGTCGAGACCATATAGATACCGATATTCATAAAGGTACTAAATAAAGCAATAGGGAACAGAATCTGATGGTGAAAAAGATAATGAAATCCCTCTTTCATATCGTCTATAATCTTATCAACATTCATCTTTTCACTAGCATAGCCCGAATCATTCGGTAAGAAGCTAAGAATAATTCCAGATATGATAAAAGATAAACCATTTAAACCAATGGTTCCTTTTGCTCCGATCCAACCAATAAAGACTCCTGACAAAAAGGGACCTACTAATCTCATTAAGGTAGCAACAAATGTTAGATTTGCATTGGCTTCAACTAAAAGATCTTTAGGAACGATCTGAGACAAATAACCTTGAGAAGAAGAGTCAAATAGTAGTGTCAATCCTGAAAGTAAAAATGTAACCACATAGATATGAAAGATTTCAATTTTCTCATGATAAGCTAAGACTGTAATGGCAAGGATCAGAATCCCTCTGAACCAATCCGCAAGAATCATCAGCTTCTTTCTCGATTTCTGGTCGACGTATACCCCAATGAAAGGGCCAAAGAGTATTTCTGGTAAAATTTCCAATGATAAAGTAATCGCCGTATATAAGGCTGAATGACTGATTTCAAGTACGAGCCAAGGTAAAGCTAATAAATAAAGTTTATCCCCTAATTGGGAAATGAATCGGCCTATCCATAATAAACGAAAAGGAGGATTGATTAATTTTCTTTTAGATGAATATTCTAGTTTCATTTGTTGTTCGGTTTGCATACTTTCCCTCTCTTTGAAAATGATAAATACTTGATAAGTTTATATTCCATAATGAATCTCCTAATTCCTTTAATATTGAAAAAATCAGTTGACAATTTTAACTAAAATATGACAACTTATTAATAAAAGAATCTTTTTTTTTTATTAGAGAGATAGGATAAGGGGATGGAGAAATGAGCAAAACCCTATCATTAGAATTAGAAAAACAATTTCGTTCATTAAAAAATGTACATAACGCTCATGTTGATTTTGACGAACAAGGGGAAGTTATTGCGATTGGGATTTTTAGCGACGGGAACCGTCATCCAAAAGAAATTAAACGAGATGTAGAAGAAATCTTTCGTAATGTGGCAGGTTACCGTGTGAATCATAATAAGATTAGTATTGTGGAACAAAACCTCGAGGATAAATCGAATATAGAGGAACGAAGAATTCGTTTTATCACCGCCTATCAAGTGCAGAAAGCAAATGAAGTAGTTGAAGGATTCGTCCAATTAGAATACAATGGTCAATTGATTATTGAGAGTATTGAAGCCCATCCATTCGAAATGGATTTAGAATACATGATTGCAAACGCTGCTGCAGCAGCTATCATGCGAATTTTGAACCAGTATAGTATTCGTATCGATCAGGTTAAAGAGGTTCAGATGGGACAAGTAGATGTCATTGTAGTAACGTTAACAGTGATTCATCGTCCCTCTAGTGCGGGGAGTATGTTTGTAGGATCAGTGATTAAAACCAAAGATTTACTATCATCCATTGCTAAAGCGACATTAGATGCGTTAAACCGCAGGATGGATCAATTGATGTAAGGTATCCAGTTTGCATAGCATAACGAGAGCAGAGCAGAACAACGAGATGAGCCGAACTTGAAATGGAAAAATCTATTTTAAGGGAGGTCATCGATATGTTAAAAATGATCAAGAAGATCATGAAATCCAATAAGAACGCTAACGTTTCTTATGGGGATATTTTAGCCTGGGGTTAATTTAATAAAGTAACTCGTTATGCTATGTATTTAAAATAGAGGTGTTCTATGAGATACAGTCTAAAAATATACGTAGGAACTATTTACTTACTTTTTTTTATTTCATTATATTATTTTTGGAATGGGTATGATTTTAAACAGGTAATTGAAACAATCGGTTTTATTATTTTAATATTCTTATTTAATCTAGATATAATAAGAGATTTACAAAGTAATGCTATATATATAACTGTTTTACCCTTTGTAGCACCCTCTTTAGTCTTTTTGGAACCATTTTATGCCATGGTATTTATCTCAATTTCAACTATGTTAATATTTCGCAAACTCGTATGGTATAAAATCTTATTTAACTCGTCAATGTATGGTCTAATAATCCTTATTTCATCATTATTATTTCATCATTTCTTCCCAATTTTTGATAACAGTATATCTATCTTCTCAGCGTCGTTTTTTATACTTATTATTTTAATTAGCCTAATGACTACAATCATGACTAATATATTTGTGTTTATTGCTGTTGCATTAGAAAAAGGAAAGTTTGATATAAATGTTCTGATTGCTTTTATATCTTCAACAAAATCCGCTTTAATCACTGTTTTTCTAGGTTTAATCAATGTCGTTTTATTTTACTATTTCAATATTGTAGGTGTGGCGATCTTTACCTTTTTAATCTATTTTATTAAGCCAGCCTTACAGTATCGAGAAATATTCGACAATGAACTTTCAACGTATACCAATTTTGTTCTACATATTCTAAAGCAAATGGATCCGATCACTCATAGCCATTCAGAACGGGTAAAGTTTTGGACCGTATTATTGGCTAATAAAATGGGTTTACCGCAAGCGGAAATACGGCAACTATCTCAGGCTGCGTCGTGGCATGACATTGGTAAAATTGAAATTCCCTATGAAATACTGAATAAACCTAATAAATTGACCCAAATGGAATATGAGATTATCAAAAGTCATCCAGAAAAAGGGTATCAATTAGTGAAAGACATGCACTTTTTTAAGAAATTCTTACCTGTAATTCGTCATCACCATGAAAAATATGATGGGACAGGCTATCCTTTAGGATTAAAAGGAGAAAAGATACCCCTTCATGCCAGAATTATGGCGGTGACCGATGCTTTTGATGCAATGACAGCAGATCGTTCCTACCGAGTGGGGATGCCGATGAAAGATGCTGTTGATGAATTAATTCGTTACTCAGGAACGCAATTTGACCCAGAAATTGTCCAAGTGTTTGTTGAGGCACTAAAAGAAGAGTATGGAGCTAATTATGAGAAATTTGATAAAACCATCATGATGAACGTCTCTTAATAAATGACGTTCTTTTATTTATGTTTTTTTGTTTTGTCTTGTTTTATGATAAAATGTTAATTATTGTATATCTAATCTGAAGATTAAGGGGGATAAAGATGAGCGATTGTATCTTTTGTAAAATTGTTGATGGGGAGATTCCAGCAAACAAAGTATACGAAGATGAGCATTTTCTTGCCTTTCATGATATTCGTCCAAAGGCTAAGATTCATGTGTTAGTCATCCCTAAAAAACACATACCTACGTTTATGGACATTCAGGAAGAAGATTTAACTCTGATCGGAAAGCTTCATCAAGTGATTCAAACTGTCGCAAAAAAATTAGAAATCGATGAAACAGGTTTTCGTGTGATTAATAACTGCAAAGAACATGGCGGTCAAGAAGTATACCATCTCCATTACCATGTACTAGGAGGAGAAAAATTACCGATCTGAGGAAGTTGACACTGTTAAAATTAGTATAATATAATTTATTTTGTTATACTTTGTTTTTGGTGATAATCAGACAGTAAGATTGTCTAGGTTCCCCAAAGTGAAACAAGGTATTCTGCATGGTAATCGTGGAGGGAGGGAAAAGAATGTCAGAAATTCGCGTAAGAAAAAACGAATCAATCGATAGTGCTCTTCGTCGTTTTAAGCGTACAATCTCAAAGGATGGCGTACTCGCTGAGGTCAAAAAGCGCAGACACTATGAAAAACCAAGCGTAAAGCGGAAGAAGAAATCTGAGGCTGCGCGCAAACGGAAGTATTAAGGAGGGGGAACTGACTATGTCGTTGATGGAACGTATTAATGAAGATATGAAACAAGCGATGAAGAACAAAGACAAGTTAAGACTCTCTGTCATCCGTATGATTCGTTCTGCTATTAAGTATGCAGAAATCGAACAGAAAACGACGGCACTTTCTGATGAGCAAATCATTGACGTTCTGACTCGTGAAGTGAAACAAAGACGCGATTCCCTCCAAGAGTTTGAGAAAGCAGGTCGTGAAGATCTGGTTGAAAATGTGAAAGCTGAGCTTAAAATCCTACAGGAATATCTCCCCAAACAGTTATCCGAGGATGAGTTAAAAGCAATCGTACAGGAAGTTATTGATCAAGTTGGAGCAAAGACAAAGGCTGATATGGGAAAAGTTATGGGAGTTTTAATGCCAAAAGTTAAAGGGCGTGCAGATGGAAAACTTGTAAATCAACTTGTACAACAACAATTATCTTAACGAAGATACGTCTAGGTTTTTGAACCTAGGCGTTTTTTAATGCCTTACAAAACATGAAATGCTTGTATATAGGTTGGTATATTCCAACGCGCTCCTTTGTCCGTGTATACACTCCCAAAAGTCGCTGCTTATGGAATATACCAACCACTTTTTTTAATCATAAATTCCTCATAAAACGCATAATGGTTTAAGAGAAAGAGAGGAGGCTTGGCACGTGAAAAAGCTTCATAGAAGATTGAGACAACTAACCGTAAAACAACTTGAATTGCCAAAGGATGTAATCTTTGATTTACCAAGGATTACGATGATTGCTTCCTATCAAATGTATATTGAGAATCATCGGGGAGTGGTTCAATTCACAGATCAATACTTACATTTACGATTGAGTAAAGGAGAACTCAAAATTTACGGGAATCAATTAGTCATACGTGCCATTTTGCCAGAGGATGTCTTTGTGGAAGGGCTAATCCGATCAATTGAATATATAGATTAGGAGGAATTATTTTTGAATGTTCGGGGAGTAAAATGGATAAAAGGGTACGTTACATGTACAATTCGCGGGAAATATATAGAACGATTTATTAATGTAGCTGTAAAGGAAAAACTAGAGTTTTGGGATTTTCGTTTACTTGAGAACGGTTACGCCTCCTTTTCCATTTCTTTAGCTGATTTTTTTAAATTAAGACCTATTTTAAAGAAAACATATACAAAGGTACATGTGCAGCAAAAAATTGGACTACCTTTTATTCTTGCTAAATTAGGAAAAAGAAAAGGAGTTGCAACAGGACTCATCTTCTTTTTCTTATTATTATATTTACTTTCTTCGATGATCTGGTCGATCCATATTGAAGGAAATAAAATGATGAAAGAAGAAGAGGTATATCAAGCCCTTTACGAACTGGGAATCCATCGAGGAATGTTTAAATATCAATTACCAAAATATGAACTTCTTCAGGAACAATTAGAAGCGAAATTAGAACAAGCTTCATGGGTCGGGGTGAAAGTAAAAGGAACACAACTTCAGATTACGATTGCTGAGAAGGTAATACCACCAAAAACAACTCCAATTGGTCCACAACATATTGTTTCTAGTAAGAACGCAGTTATTACAAAAATCCTCGCAAAAAAAGGAGTTCCCCTCGTTGAAGTAAATGATCGTGTGAAAAAAGGAGATATTTTAATTTCAGGATTACTGGGGAAAGATGAAAATCAACAACCAGTTGCAGCGAATGGTGAAGTAAGGGGAATCGTTTGGTATCACTCGTACGTGACCATTCCCTTAAAACAACAATGGCGAGAATATACAGGACAATATATTGAAAGAGAATATTTGACTTTGGGAAAACGGATGATAAAAATAAAAGGACAAAAAGAGATTCCTTATCCAACTTATCAATCGATTTATGAACAAAAGATGGTTCAGTTTAAAAACTATAAACTCCCTGTTACCTTGGTAAGGGAAAGGGTTTTAGAATATAATGAAAAAGATAGGAACATTTCCGAAAATGACGCCGTAAAATTAGGGATTGAACAAGCAAAAAAGGATTTATTTCGTAAAATTGCAGCTGGTAGTGAAATCAAGAGTGAAAAAGTTTTGCACCAAACGACAGACCATGGTAAAGTTATCTTACAAATACTTTTTGAAGTAGACGAAGATATTACAACTACAATACCAATTGTTCAAGGAGAATGAGGCCATTTGCATGTCTATTCAAGTGAAATCAAATTAGGAACATCAGAAGAACGTTTACAACTTTTTGGTCCTAATGATCAATTTTTAAATATCATTGAGAAACAGACAAATGTTCAGATTTTTACTCGCAATGAGAATTTAATCTTACAAGGTGAACAACTTGAAGTTGAAAGATTAACCGATCTTTTTCAAGTCTTGATTCAATTAGTAAGTAAAGGTTATCATCTTTCTGAACGAGATATTTATTATGCGTTAGATTTGGCTAAAGAGGGTTTGACTCAGCAGTTACTGGATCTATACGACCAAAAAATCTTCACTACTTATAAAGGAAAAGAAATTCGTGTGAAATCTTTAGGCCAACGTCATTACATCTCAACCATACTAAAAAAAGATATTGTTTTTGGGATTGGTCCTGCTGGTACGGGTAAAACTTATCTAGCCGTTGTTATGGCTGTATCTGCATTAAAACAAGGAACTGTGAAACGAATTGTGTTGACTCGTCCAGCCGTTGAAGCCGGGGAAAACCTCGGGTTTTTACCAGGGGATTTGCAAGAAAAAGTAGATCCTTATCTTCGACCGATCTATGACGCTCTATATGACTTATTAGGCGTAGAACAAGTGAACAAGCTTTTAGAGCGTGGAATGATTGAAATTGCGCCTCTTGCTTATATGCGGGGAAGAACCTTGGACGATTCATTTATCATTTTAGATGAAGCCCAAAATACGACCCCAGAACAGATTAAAATGTTTTTAACTCGTCTTGGTTTTGGCTCGAAAATGGTCATTACGGGGGATATTACCCAAATTGACTTACCAAGCAAAAGTAAATCAGGACTGATTGAAGCAGAAAAAATATTAAAAGAAATAGAGGAAATTGGGTTTATTTATTTATCAGAACATGATGTTGTAAGGCATCATCTTGTTCAGAAAATTATCCTAGCATACGAGAAACACGCGTAATGCCTTCCAAAGGGGCGGTGGAAATGGAGAAGGGGAAGAAAAAAGCATTATTTGCCTCGAATTGGTTAAAACAAATGGAAGGTTGGGAATATCATCCTTCCATTCGTTACATTATGTATGTATTTTTAGGTTTGATCATGTATCTCCTTTTAATGGGACAAGTTATTCCTAAAACTTATGAATTAAAAGAAGGACAAATAAGCCCTGTAACATTAAACTCTCCTATTCGTGCTCTTGATCAATGGGCGACAGATTTAAAGAAAAAAGAAGCAGAAAAATCTGTACCTGAAGTATATACAAAAGAAGATTCGATTTTAAAAGATCAAATTAACCAATTAGAAACAATGTTTGATTCGATTTTAACCATTGTGAAAAATACGAATTTGACAAGTGAACAGAAGAAAGAACAATTAAAAACGGCGATTACGATTCCAATAAAAGAGGAATCGATTCAGGCAATCTCAACTTTATCCGAATCAAGAATAAAAAATTTACGAAATTTATCTCGTTCTACCTTAGAGTTTGTGATGACGGATGGGGACGGAATCAATATAAAAGGTTTAAATGAAGCATATACAAAATTAGATCGTTATGTACAATCAAACCCATATGA
Source organism: Tepidibacillus fermentans (assembly GCF_004342885.1). NCBI lineage: Bacteria > Bacillati > Bacillota > Bacilli > Caryophanales > Bacillaceae > Tepidibacillus > Tepidibacillus fermentans. The sequence goes on along the minus strand of NZ_SMAB01000003.1, from coordinate 46,468 downwards.
TAATGATCCAAAGATTAAAAATTTAGCGAAAGAATTAACCAAACCATTTGTAAAACCGAATCTTTTTTATAACCCAGATCAAACAGCTTTGCTACGAGAAGAAGCGAGAAGTAAAGTTGAACCCATATATATAAAAAAAGATGAAATGATTGTCAAAGAAGGCCAATTTATTGATAAACCAACATATGAACGATTAAAAGCAGCTGGTTTATTAAAAGATACATCTACGATATGGCCCCATTTAGGCTTATTTTTACTTGTTTCACTATTGGTTTTATTGCTCTATTTCAGTATTGAGCGAATGAAGCCGATATTACATCAGAACAATTCTTCGTTACTGATGCTATTTATTATCTTCTTACTCACCTTTATTAGTATTCGCTTTGTTGATTTTATTAGTGGAGATAGTATTACCTCAGCAAAAGGCTATTTGGCACCAGTTGCTTTTGGTGTGATGTTAATTGCTTTATTAATCAATATGAAATTGGCGATTCTAAGTGGCGCCATTTTTAGTGTATTTGTAGGGTTGATCTTTAATCAGGATCAAACGATGATTTTTGATTTTCGATATGGATTTGTTGCTTTAATTGGAAGTACAGCCGGAGCATTTGCTTTAGGAAGAATACGACAACGTTCAGGAATATTGAAGACTGGATTTATTGTTGCTCTCTTTAATTTTCTATCAATAGCTGTAGTTATTATGTTAACAAGTCAAAGCTACACACTTCGTGAAGTTGTTTTCACCCTTATATATGGGGTATTAAGTGGTTTGTTCTCAGCTGTTTTGACGATTGGATTATTACCGTTTTTTGAAACATTTTTTGGAATACTTTCCCCGATGAAATTGATTGAGTTGTCCAATCCAAATCATCCTTTATTACGAAAATTATTGATCGAGACACCAGGGACGTATCATCATAGTGTTATTGTCGGAAACTTAGCTGAAGCAGCAGCTGAGGCAATCGGTGCGGATGGGTTATTAGCGAGAGTAGGGTCTTATTACCATGATGTAGGAAAAACAAAAAGACCCACATTTTTCATTGAAAACCAGTTAAATATAGCCAACCCACATGATCGAGTCGCACCACACATTAGTAAGAACATTATTGTTGCCCATACGAGAGATGGGGTAGAAATGTTAAAGGAATATAAAATTCCAAAACCGATTCAAGATATTGCAATGCAACATCATGGTACATCCTTGCTGAAGTATTTTTATCATAAAGCATTACAAAACTCAGATAAACCAATTCCCGAAAGTGAATATCGTTATCCCGGTCCAAAACCTCAAACGAAAGAAGCTGCCATTGTCGGAATCGCTGATAGTGTTGAAGCAGCTGTCCGTTCTATTCAAAACCCAACGAATGAATTAATTGAGGAGACCGTACGAAAAATTATCAAATCAAAGTTGGATGATGGACAACTAAATGAATGTGATTTAACATTAAAAGAACTCGAAATTGTCTCGATTACGATTTTAGAGACATTAAAGGGGATATTTCATTCTCGAATTGAGTATCCTGATGATAAAGAGATTGAAGAGAATAAAAAAGGAGCGAAACTAAGCTCATGATTGAGGTAGAAATTTTAAATGAACAAGAAGAAAAAGAACTAACTGAATCACAACTTCAATTAATTGAAAAAGTGATCCAAGAAGCAGCTAGATTGGAAAACATCACCAATGGAGAAGTGGTCATTTCGCTTGTGGATGATCGGAAGATACATGAATTAAATAAATCCTATCGGGGTATTGATCGTCCTACAGATGTATTATCCTTTGCGATTCACGAAAAAGGAGAGGATGAGCCTGATATCATTTTTACTGAAAATCTAGAACTCCCAAATATGTTCGGAGATATTGTGATATCGATTCCCCGGGTAATAGAACAGGCGAATGATTATGGACATTCTTTTGAAAGAGAATTAAGTTTTCTGACTGTTCATGGTTTTTTACATTTATTAGGTTATGACCATGGAACTTCTGATGATGAGAAAGTGATGTTTTCTAAGCAGGAAGAGGTACTTCAGCGTCTAAATATTACAAGGTGATGATGTTTTTGTTTTGGGAAAAATTAAAAAAAAGTTTTTATTATGCGAGTGAAGGAATCATCTATACCATTTATACTCAACGGAATATGAAAATCCATATTGCCATATCCCTAATCGTGCTATTATTAGGGATGTGGCTTCATTTTACTTTTCTTGATGCCCTTTTTATTTTGTTTTCGATTGGGATCATCATGGGAATGGAATTGATGAATACGGCGATTGAAACGGTTGTTGATTTAGCGATGCCAAAAGTTCATCCTTTGGCAAAAGTAGCAAAGGATGTTGCAGCAGGAAGTGTATTACTTCTTACATTTATCGTGATGATGGTTGGTTTTTTGATTATTTTCCCATATCTATACACTTTTTATTTGCAAGGAGGTAAGGGGATTCACTCACCGAATTCTACTTTTTTTGCATTTGTAGGTGTTTTTCTTTTATTTATAACCTATACAATGAAAGCATATTGGCTAAACAAAAAAGTACAATTTCAGCCTGATGTATTAGTTGGAATCCTTTTTTACGTCTGGTCATATCTCTTCCTGTATTTTAAAATTTTAAGTTGGGTTCTGTTACTTTCAATCCTGATACTGTTGTTTTATCGTTTTAAAAACGGATATACTTTTCTGGCATTCTTACAAAATTTTTTGATTTCGATCGGAGGATTTTACGTATTGTATTATTTATTTTTCTAAAGAATTTATAGAGGGAGGTTAATATCAATGAATGTTCAAGAATTGATTCAGTTTGCAAAAGAAGCTAGAGAAAAGGCTTATGTTCCCTACTCGAAGTTTCAAGTAGGTGCTGCGATTCGCACGAAGAATAACAAAATCTATAAAGGAGCCAATATCGAAAACGCTTCATATGGATTAACCAATTGTGCCGAGCGTACAGCCATCTTTAAGGCTGTATCAGAAGGAGATCGTGATTTAGAAGAGATTGCGGTCATTGCCGATACAGAAGGACCTGTTTCTCCATGTGGGGCTTGCAGGCAGGTTATGGTTGAATTTTTCGCTCCAGATGCCAAAGTATATTTGGCTAACCTTAAAGGAGAAGTTTTAGAAACAACAGTAAAGGAATTACTGCCAGGGGCATTTAAACAGGAGGATCTCGATGAATCAAAGAAAAACTAAGTCAGGCTTTGTAGCAATTATTGGACGACCGAATGTTGGTAAATCTACCTTGTTAAATCAAGTGTTAGGACAAAAAATAGCGATTATGTCTGATAAGCCACAAACGACAAGAAATAAAATCCGTGCGATTTATACCAATGAACAAGGACAAATCATATTTATCGATACGCCTGGTATACATAAACCAAAATCAAAGTTAGGGAAATACATGATGAATCTCACGCTAACTACCCTACAAGAGGTTGATTTGATTTTATATTTAACTGACGTAACAGAAAAATTCGGACCAGGAGAACAATTCATCATTGATCAATTAAAATCAGTGACAAAAACTCCAGTATACCTAATACTCAACAAAATCGATTTAGTTACACCAGAGGAATTATTACCAATCATTGATCAATATCGGAAATATTATGATTTTACAGAGATTATTCCGATCTCTGCTCTAAAAGGAAATAATGTATCTACTTTGTTAGAACAAATATACAAGATCTTACCAGAAGGTCCTTTATACTATCCATCTGATCAGGTTACTGAACACCCTGAACAATTTGTGGTTGCTGAACTCATTCGGGAAAAGATTCTGAATCTAACCAGAGAGGAAGTTCCACATTCGATCGCTGTCGTTGTGGAATCGATGAAACCAGGTGAAGAAAACCCAAATACTGTTGTGATTCAGGCAGTGATTTATGTCGAAAGGGCATCACAAAAAGGAATTATTATTGGCAAGAATGGGCGAATGCTAAAAGAAATTGGCCGTCAAGCAAGGTTAGATATTGAACGTTTGTTAGGATCAAAAGTATTTATTGAATTGTGGGTAAAAGTAAAGGAAGATTGGCGAAATAGAGAACATCTATTGAAGGATTTTGGCTTTTTCGAGGAAGAGGATATTTAATCTAGAGTATTAATGATTAGCTATATATGTAAAGTGTGGACTTGGATTATCACAAGTCCTTTTTTTACGCATAAGCACACAAAGTGTACAAGTCACGCTACGCAGCTAAAGCTGCTAGTCGTACTATGTCGCTGCTTATGGAATATACAAACCTATTTTTATATCTACCGTTCTAGAATTTTTTTCCTAGGATAGAAAAACCCGTACCCGTTTATCCTAAGTTATAAGCCCTTTCAATCTGTGACAAAGGAGTGAAGAACCGTGAAAGATTTTTCATGGAATTATTTCTGCAAGACCGGACAGATTGATGCTTATCTTTTATACAAAGAATGTCAAATTCAACAAGATGTCATACAAACTGTGGCAGAAGTGGAAGAGGAGCAAGATCAACAGTAAAAAAACAAAAATGCCTTCCTTTTCACAAACGATAGGGTAAAATGAATAAGGTAAACCCTGAATGTGGAGTGAAACGAATTGTTGGTGAGAACAGAAGGCATTGTGATTAAAACTGTAGATTATGGTGAAGGAAATAAAATCATTACACTCTTTACAGAAACACATGGGAAAGTGCCATTAATGGCTAGAGGAGCAAAAAAAACGAAAAGTCGATTAAGTAGTGTAAGTCAATTATTTAGTTATGGTGACTATACTTTTTTCCTTACCAAAAGTATGGGAACACTGAATCATGGTGAAATCATTCAAAGCTTCACAAAAATTCAACAAGACATCATTAAAACGGCATATGCAGCTTATTTAGTTGAATTAACGGATAAAATGACGGAAAACCTTGACCCTATCTCATATTTATACCAGCAATTGTTATCTTCTTTGAAACAAATTGATGAAGGCAAAGATCCAGAAATTATCATCCGAATTTATGAATTGAAAATCCTTAAAATCTCAGGTTATCGTCCAGTATTAAATCAATGTGTATTGTGTCATTCAGTGGATAACCTTACACGATTTAGTATTGTGCATGGAGGAGTAATTTGTGATCATCATTCAGATGATTCGTCTATTGTCTTACAAGAAGGAACGATGAAAATGCTCCGTTTATTTGAAAAGATTGATATCAGAAGAATAGGGAATACGAATGTAAAAGCTTCAACCAAATCACAGTTACAATATGTGCTTCGATCTTTTATTGAACATCATGTCGGAATCCAACTTAAATCACAAAATTTTTTAGATCAATTGAAGCAATTTGAGTAAATAGGAGGGATACCATGGTGTACTTACAACTACTAAAACAAACAAATTTAGTGCATCTTACGATTTCAAAAGGAAACCAAATTATCTTATCAATCCCGATCACTATTAGTGCCATATTGTTTCGTTTATACCCTTTCCTCTCATTACTTACAACAGCATATCTGTTACGTCATCATTTTACGATTAAAATTGAAAAAAGCTTAATCGTTGATTGAGAAAACATTGCAAATTATAATTAGTTTTGGTATATTCATATTCAAAAGTAATATCGGTCAGCAATGAGAGAAAGGGTTCATTTGCGGACATTCTAAAGCGAGTTGAGGATGGTGGAAGCTCAACGGATGTTAAATGAATTGGCGTTCTCGAGCTATTTTCACAAAGTGGGCTAAAGTTTATCAATAGCCAAATAGGGTGGAACCGCGGGAGCTTCTCTCGTCCCTATACATAAAAGTATAGGTGATGGGAGGAGCTTTTTTAATTTTAGATTAAAATCGTGAGGTGGATAAATATGAACTTTCAAGACATGATTTTAACTTTACAAAATTTTTGGGCGAAACAAAATTGTATCATTGTTCAACCTTATGATGTGGAAAAAGGTGCCGGAACGATGAATCCGATGACATTTTTGCGAAGTATTGGTCCAGAACCATGGAATGTCGCTTATGTTGAACCATCAAGAAGGCCAGTTGATGGTCGTTACGGAGAAAATCCTAATCGGCTTTATCAACATCATCAATTTCAAGTCATTTTGAAACCATCACCGGCCAATGTCCAAGAAATCTATCTAGAAAGTTTGAAAGAATTGGGGATTAATCCCTTAGACCACGATATTCGTTTTGTCGAAGATAACTGGGAAGCTCCTACACTAGGTGCTTGGGGACTTGGTTGGGAAGTTTGGCTTGATGGAATGGAAATCACTCAGTTTACCTATTTCCAACAGGTTGGTGGACTTGATGTCAAACCCGTTTCTGTTGAAATCACTTATGGGCTTGAACGATTAGCTTCTTATATTCAAAATAAAGATAATGTTTTTGAACTTGAATGGGTAAATGGGGTTACATACGGTGATGTCTTTCACCAAGCGGAATATGAACATTCCAAATATACGTTTGAAATCTCAGATAGTAAAATGTTGTTTAACTTGTTCAATACCTATGAACAAGAGGCAGTTCGCGTATTGAAAGAAAACCTTGTTTTCCCTGCTTATGACTATGTTTTAAAATGTTCTCATATATTTAATCAATTGGATGCACGAGGAGCGATCAGCGTTACCGAGCGAACGGGTTATATTGCGAGAGTTCGTAATTTAGCCAAATTGTGTGCCCAGGTATATTACGAGGAACGGCAAAAATTAGGGTTTCCAATGTTGCAGCAAAAGGAGGGGACTCATCATGAGTAAAGATTTATTAATTGAAATCGGAACAGAAGAGATTCCAGCTCGATTTATTACAGATGCAGTGGAACAATTGGCAAAAAAGATGATGGATTGGTTAAAAGAGTCTTATATCACATTTGATAAGATCAATACATATTCAACACCTAGAAGATTAGCGGTTATGATTAAGGATATCGCAGAAATCCAACAAGACCGAATCGAAACGCTGCGTGGACCATCACTTAAAATTGCAAAGGATACAGAGGGAAACTGGACAAAAGCGGCCCAAGGTTTTGCTAGAGGACAAGGTGCAACTGTTGATGATCTTTTTATCGAAGAGGTCAATGGAGTTGAATATGTATTTGTAAAAAAAGAGTATAAAGGGAAAGAAGTATTTGAGTTATTACCTCAAGCGCTCAAAGAAATCATTGAATCGATGAATTTCCCCAAAAATATGCGCTGGGGAGATGAAGATTTAAGATTCGTTCGACCGATTCGCTGGTTACTCATCTTATTTGGTCAGGAAGTCGTTCCCGTCGAAATCGCAGGTGTGAAATCAAACAATAAAAGCTACGGTCATCGTTTCTTAGGTAGAGAAGTGACGATCTCTTTTGTAGAAGATTATGTTCCACAATTAACGGAACAATTTGTCATTCTTGATCCAAAAGAGAGAGAAGAGCGAATTCTTGCACAGATTCATCAATTAGAAAAGGAAAAAGGATGGAATGTTCCGATTGATAAGGGATTATTGGAGGAAGTGATTCATCTAGTTGAATATCCAACGGTTCTATTTGGCCATTTCAAGGAAGAATTTCTGGAAATACCCGCTGAAGTCTTAGTCACAACCATGCGTGAACATCAACGATATTTTCCAGTAGAGAACAAGCAAGGAGAGCTTCTTCCGTATTTTATCACGGTAAGGAATGGGGATACGCGTTCCTTAGATTTGGTAGCTAAAGGGAATGAAAAGGTATTAACTGCTCGATTATCAGATGCTAGATTCTTCTACTTAGAAGATCAGAAGTTAAAGATTGCTGATGCAGTATCCAAACTGGAGAACATTGTTTTCCATGAGGGATTGGGAACGATTGGCGATAAGGTTCGGAGAATTCGGGAAGTAGCTAATGATCTAGCGAAGCACCTTACGCTTGATGATGAAATAATGAAGCAAATTGATCGTACAGCAGAGATTTGCAAGTTTGATCTTGTAACGAATATGGTCTATGAATTTCCAGAATTACAAGGGTTAATGGGGCAAAAATATGCCCTCATACATGGGGAAACAGAAGAGGTTTCCAAAGGAATTTTTGAACATTATTTACCTCGTTTTTCTGGTGATCGTTTACCAGAATCAATCATTGGCCAAATTTTAAGTATTGCCGATAAAATGGACAATATCGTAGGAGCCTTTTCTTTAGGCAAAATCCCCAGTGGCTCGCAAGACCCTTTAGGATTAAGGAGGCAAGCGGCTGGGATTGTCCAAATTCTTTTAGAAAAGCTTCATTCGTTAACATTACAGACCATTTTTGATCTTGTCATTGAGTCCTATGAGCGAAAAGGCTTATTAAAACGAAGTAAAGAAGAGATGGTTGTTGACCTCTATGAATTCTTTACGTTACGTTTAAGAAGTTTACTACAAGAAAAAGGGGTTCGCTACGACGTCATTGATGCTGTATTAGAAGTAGAGAAGAATGATGTAAAACGAGTTGTAGATCGAGCATTAATCCTAATGGAGGAAGTAGAAGATCCTTCGTTTAAGCTTGTCGTCGATTCCTTTAACCGAGTGATGAATTTAGCGACAAAAACGAATTCTGCCAAAACTGATCCTGAACGTTACCAACAACAGGTGGAGAAAGATTTATATAACCAATATCTTGTAGTAAAAGAAAATATAAATAAAGGCATCACTCTAAAAGAACAACTAGGACAACTAAAAACCCTCAAAGAACCGATTATTCAATATTTTGATCAGGTAATGGTTATGGTTGACGATGAACAAGTTAGACAGGATCGTTTAGGATTACTTTATTCCATTACGCAATTAATTCTCTCCTATGCTGATTTTCGTCAATTAGTATTTGCTTAAAAAACATAAGAAGGAAGCCCTCTATGGATAGATAGGGGGCTTTTTCATAAAAGATTATTGCGCTCGCTGGCATAAGAATATAGTATATACTATATAGGATGAATATAATAAGTAGTATAACACATTCGTGAGATAAAAGGTGGTGATAACCATAGAACTAACCAATCGTCAAGAATTAATTTTAAAAATTGTTCAAGAAGAAGGACCAATCACAGGGGAACAGATAGCGGAAAAGTTAAATCTCACGCGAGCTACTTTAAGGCCAGATTTATCTATTTTAACGATGGCAGGGTATCTAGAGGCAAGACCAAGAGTCGGCTATTATTACTCAGGTAAAAAAGGAAACCAGTTATTAAAGGAAATGTTAAATAAAATGACAGTGAAAGACTATAAAGCTGTCCCTGTCGTGATTAAAGAAGATACCTCTGTTTACGATGCGATTGTTACGATGTTTTTGGAGGATGTCGGAACCTTATATGTAGTCAAAGAACGTGGAACATTGGCAGGTATTGTATCACGAAAAGATTTACTAAAAGCAGCAATTGGTAAACAAAGCCTTCAAGATTTGCCGATTTCCGTGATCATGACGAGAATGCCGAATATTATTACATGTCAGATAGACGACTTGCTAATCGAAGCAGCGAATAAATTAATTCAATACCAGATCGATTCCATACCTGTTGTAAAGCCGTTAGATAATGGAGAAGGATTAGAAGTAATCGGACGGATCACGAAAACAACAATTGCAAAGGCCTTTGTCGAACTTGGAAAAGAAAAGGAAGTGTAGGAGGGATCACTATTCAGAGTTTAAATGAAAAACCGATCATATATGTTGTTTCTGACTCCGTTGGGGAAACAGCAGAATATGTCGTTAGGGCCGCAGTAAGTCAATTTAATGGGGAAACTACAGAAATACGTCGGCTTTCCTATATCGAAGACAAAGAATCGATTGATGAAATCATTCAATCGGCGAAAGAAGTAAATGGTATTATCGCATTTACGATTGTAATTGCTGAATTAAAGGAGCATCTGATTTTAAAAGCGAAAGAAAAAAACGTCATGGTTGTCGATATTTTAGGACCAATGATGGAATCGCTACAAACACTTTTTCAACAACCACCAAAAATGAAGCCAGGATTAGTAAGACAATTAGATGAAGAATATTTTCGACGTGTTGAAGCGATTGAATTTGCCGTAAAATATGACGACGGTCGTGATCCAAGAGGTATTTTGAAAGCAGATGTCATTTTAATTGGTGTTTCACGAACTTCTAAAACTCCTCTTTCGATGTATTTAGCTCATAAACGTTTAAAAGTTGCGAATGTTCCTCTTGTTCCAGAAGTAAAACCGCCTGAAGAATTATTTGAAATCTCGAATAAAAAAGTTATCGGTTTGAAAATTTCTCCAAACCAGCTGAATACCATTCGAACCGAACGCTTAAGATCTTTAGGTTTAACCGCTGAAGCCAATTATGCAAATCATGAAAGAATTATTGAAGAACTGGAATACGCGGATCGAGTCATGAAAAAAATTGGTTGTCGAGTTATTGATGTCTCTAATAAAGCGGTAGAAGAGACAGCCAATATTATTCTAGGAATGATCGGCAAAGATGGGGGAAGATAAAAGATCGTTAATGAATCATATTGAAAAAGTTGAAAATTCACAGGAGAACTGTGAATTTTTTCTTTTTTCGAAGTAAAATTATATTCTTCTTCATTGACTTTCCAACTTTTTAGGGTATAATATAGAACGGTTTTCGACAAATTTCACAAAAATTTTACATTCTATGTCGAGAAGGATTTTCATTTTTGATGTAGAATAATATGATTTAAAGGAAAAAGCCATGGCTAAAAACTTATAAAAATATTGTCGAATCAGTTAGAAAAAGTTTGAAGCTTTTGCAGGAGAATACATATATCTTGGAGAATGTAAAGAAAAGAAAATTGAGGGTGTTGTTCTATGCCGACAACTAGAATCCCAAATGAATTATTGCAACAGATTCGACATCATTATCATATCGTGGATGTAATTGGACAATATGTCTCATTAAAAAAAAGTGGGCGAAATTATATAGGATTATGTCCATTTCACTCGGAAAAAACACCATCATTTACTGTATCACCAGAAAAAGAGATCTTTCATTGTTTTGGATGTGGTGCAGGTGGTGATGTCATTAAGTTTGTAATGGACATTGAAAACTATTCGTTTATCGAAGCCGTAAACTTTTTAGCAACTGAGGCAGGGATTACGATCCCTAAACTCGAACAACATATACAATATGAAGAAGATGAAAAAAGACTTCAACTTATACAGGCCCATGATTTGGCAGCAAAATTATTTCATTATTTACTTCTTGAGACAGAACATGGGAAGGAACCATATCGTTATTTATTAGATAGGGGAGTTTCCAAGGAAGTTATTGAAACATTTCAGATTGGTTTTTCTCCTCCTTCATGGGACTTCCTAAAAAAATTCCTGATAAAAAGAGGATATTCCGAGGAATTGCTGGAAGAAGCAGGACTTTTAATCCGGAATGAAAATGGGTCTTTTGATCGCTTTCGTAATCGGATCATGTTCCCCATTTTTGATGCAAAAGGTCGTGTGATTGCATTTGGAGGAAGGGTGATGGATGATAGTTTACCTAAGTATCTGAATAGCCCAGAAACAATCATTTTTAATAAAAGCAAAACGATCTATAATCTACATCTTGCTGCAAAAGAGATCCGTAAAAAAAGACAAGCTATTCTCTTCGAAGGATATATCGATACCATTTCAACATGGAAAGCTGGAATTCATAACGGTATTGCTACATTAGGAACTGCATTAACCGAACAACATGCGAATATTTTGCGTCGGTACGCGGATGAGATCATTATTAGTTATGATTCAGATACTGCTGGACAACAAGCCACCTATAAAGCGATTGAATTATTACAACCATTAGGTTTTCAGTTAAAAATCGTGCAAATGCCTCAAGGATTTGACCCGGATGATTATATTCGAACCTATGGGCCTAATTCATTTAAAGAGGATATTTTAACAACAACTATCACCCCTACTGCTTTTAAATTGAACTTTATTCGTAAAGAATATCAATTGAATGAAGAAAGTGGTCGATTAAAGTATATTGCGAAAGCATTAGAAGTAATTGCTGATCTACCCCGAGCAATTGAAAGAGAACACTATTTACGGGGACTTGCTGACGAATTTAAATTATCCATTGACTCTTTAAAAAATGATTTAAATCAATTTATATACGAAAAGAGGAAAAAAAAGGAGAAAACGAGGGTTAATCTGACCTTAAAATGGAATAATAATATAAATAATGGCAATCATGTGTTTAAGCCAAATACACTATATCCAGCTTTTTATCAAGCTGAGAAATATTTAATTGCGTTGATGCTAAAAGATCGGAAAATTGCTGAACAAGTTAAAGAGGAAATCGGTAGTGATTTTCATGTGGAGGATTTTTCGGTTTTAGCAGCGTATATTTATTCATATTATAGTGATGGGAATGAAGCCGACATCCGTCATTTTATTTCTACTCTTGAAGATGAACGTCTTATTCAATTGGCAAGCCATTTGGCGATGTTAGAGATGAATGAAGAAGTTTCTGAACAAGAGTTTCATGATTATATAACACAAGTTAAAAAACACCATGTTGATTTGTTGATCAAACAAAAGAAAGAAGAACAGAAAAAGGCAGAACGATTAAAAGATTTTGCCACAGCAGCAAAGATTGGTCAAGAAATTATACAATTGCGTAACCCAAAAGGATAGTAAGTAAGTGATTGAGGGAAGGAGGGAACTTTATGGCCAAAGAAAAAAATAAAAATATTGAACCAGAACTAACGCTTGAGCAAATGAAAGAGCAAATTATCGAACAAGCGAAAAAACGTGGTTCAATTTCATATAAACAAATTATGGATAAATTAGCGATATACGATCAAGATTCCGATCAAATTGATGAATTTTTTGAGTATTTAACGGATCAGGGGATTGAGGTAGTTAATGAAGATCAAGAGCTTCCGTTACTCGATGATGATGTAGAAAAAATCTCTGATACCGATGAAGAATTTGACTTTGATGATTTATCCATTCCTCCAGGAGTCAAGATTAATGACCCTGTTCGAATGTATCTAAAAGAAATTGGCCGTGTTCCATTATTATCTGCTGAAGAAGAAATTGAATTAGCAAAACGTATTGAAGAAGGTGATGAAGAGGCAAAAAGGCGTCTTGCCGAAGCCAACTTACGACTAGTGGTTAGTATTGCTAAGCGTTATGTGGGAAGAGGAATGTTATTCCTTGATTTAATCCAAGAAGGGAATATGGGATTGATTAAAGCGGTAGAAAAGTTTGATTATCGCAAGGGGTACAAATTTAGTACTTATGCTACATGGTGGATTCGCCAAGCAATAACAAGGGCAATTGCTGACCAAGCAAGAACAATCCGTATTCCTGTACACATGGTTGAAACCATCAACAAACTCATTCGTGTTTCTAGGCAGTTGCTTCAAGATTTAGGAAGAGAGCCCACCCCAGAAGAAATTGCTGAGGAGATGGATTTAAGCGTTGAGAAAGTAAGGGAGATCATGAAGATCGCCCAGGAACCTGTTTCTTTAGAAACACCGATTGGTGAAGAAGATGACTCTCACCTAGGGGACTTTATCGAAGATCAGGATGCATTAGCCCCATCAGATGCAGCCGCTTACGAACTCTTAAAAGAACAATTAGAAGACGTTTTAGATACATTAACGGAAAGAGAAGAAAATGTATTGCGTTTACGCTTCGGATTAGATGATGGAAGAACTCGAACTCTTGAAGAAGTAGGAAAAGTATTCGGAGTTACGAGAGAACGTATTCGCCAAATTGAGGCGAAAGCATTGCGCAAACTTCGTCATCCAAGCCGAAGCAAACGATTAAAAGATTTCTTAGAATAATCAGTATGATATGTCTGCAAAACTTGTTTTGCAGGCTTTTTTTCTCAATTTTACATCTTTCTAAAATGGAAAGCAAATCCATCCGTTATAAATGGTAACAATTTTAAAGATAGGAAAAGGTGAAATATGGATTCGATTGTTTTATCCAATCGTTTAAAAACGATTGCCTCTTTTGTACCCAAAGGGAAAAAAATCGCAGATATTGGCTCAGACCATGCTCTTTTACCTAGTTATTTGGTTTATAACCATATCGTTCCTTTTGCAATAGCTGGGGAGGTCAATGATGGTCCTCTTCAAGCAGCAAAAAGGCAAGTTCAACTTTATCAATTAGAGGATCAAATCTCTGTTAGAAAAGGAAACGGGCTAGAAGTCATTCACCCAAAAGAAGTCGATGTCATCACGATTGCTGGAATGGGTGGGGCTTTAATTGGGCAAATTTTAGAAGATGGAAAAGAAAAGCTATCCTCCATTGAGCGGCTAATTCTTCAACCAAATGTAGGAGAAGAACTAGTAAGAAAGTGGCTAGATAAAAATCAGTGGTTTATCGTCAATGAAACGATTCTAGAAGAGAATGAAAAAATTTATGAAATTATCATTGCTGAACCAAAGAATAACCAACGGCAAAATCCTTATCAAGGATTGGATATTACGAAAGAAGAGTTATATCGTTTAGGACCAATTTTATGGCAAAAACGATCACCGATCCTGTTAAAAAAATGGCAACGAGAATTGCAAAAGGTGGACTACGTTATCAAGCAGTTAGAACGTGCAATGAATGAAAATGAAAAAACAAAAAAAATAGAAGAATTAATGGTAGAAAGAAATTGGATTTTGGGGGTATTAGAGTGTTTGCAAAAGGACAAACCATTATTCAACTGATTGAACAACTTGCACCCAAATATTTAGCGGTCGAAGGCGACCGAATTGGTTTACAAGTCGGTACATTACAAAAAGAAATAAAAAAGGTGATGTTAACTTTAGATGTCTTAGAAAATGTGGTTGATGAAGCCATCGAACAACAAATTGACTTCATTATCTCACACCATGCATCGATATATCGTCCATTAAAACATCTACGAACAGATTTACCGCAAGGTCGCATTTATCAAAAATTATTGAAACACGATATTGCTGTTTATACCGCCCATACCAATTTAGATGTGGCATTAGGTGGAGTAAACGATGCATTAGCAAAAAGAATTGGAATCCAGGCTACTGAATTTTTGCAAGAGGTCTATCAACAAAAATTAAAAAAGATTGTGGTTTATGTTCCTGAGTCCCACCAGCAGGTTGTACTTGATGCATTATACGCAAATGGAGCAGGATGGATTGGAAACTATAGTCATTGTAGTTTTACATCCTCAGGAATCGGAACATTCATGCCTAGGGAAGGTACAAATCCTTATATCGGTCAACAGGGAAAACTGGAACGAGTGAATGAAGTGCGCATTGAAACCATCATTCCTGAAGAAAAACAGAACCAAGCGATTAAAGCGATGATCAAAGCTCACCCTTATGAAGAAGTAGCCTATGATATTTATCCTTTAGATATTGAAGGTAAAGCATATGGAATTGGCCGAGTAGGTGTATTAGAACAAGAATTAACCTTGAAGGAATTTGCCCTTCAAGTAAAAAGGCAATTAGAATTGGATGGTGCGAGGGTGATTGGTGACTTCACGCAGAAAATACGTAAAGTAGCGATTGTCGGTGGCGATGGTAACAGCTTTGTGCCGACAGCTGCTTTTAAAGGAGTCGACGTTTTAATTACGGGAGATATCTATTATCATGTTGCACATGAAGCAATGGCAGAAGGATTAGCAATCATTGATGTGGGTCATAACGTAGAAAAGTGGGTTTTACCTGAGTTAAAAGCATACCTAGAACAAGCATTTAAAGAAAGAAACATTATGACTGAAGTATATGAATCAAAAACCGATACAAATCCTTTCCAGTTTATCTAGGAATTACATATTGCAAGCTATATATATCTTTGTTATAATATTCATTGCTGTCAAATCGAAAAGTTTATAAAGGGAAGTAAGCTGGGTAATCGCTGGTGGATTTCATCCACGAGAGGAAAGTCCGAGCTCCAAAGGGCAGGGTGCTGGATAACGTCCAGTCAGAGCGATCTGAAGGATAGTGCCACAGAAATGGACCGCCAATGGCCATCATATGATGGTACAGGCAAGGGTGCAACCGTGGTGTAAGAGACCACGAGGGAATATGGCGACTTATTCCCTGGTAAACCCCACCTGGAGCAAGACAAGATAGGAGCGCATATAGGAGTGGCCCGCTCCGCGTTCGGGTTTGTCGCTTGAGCCATATAGTAATATATGGTCTAGATAGATGATTACCGCTTCAACAGTGGGAGCTAAGATGCGTTTACCACTAGAAGTACAAAACTCGGCTTATAGGCTTACTTTCCAATTAATACATATAAAAACCCTAAAAATTTAGGGCTTTTTTTTGTGCAAAAAATATTATAAATTGTTCATTTAAATGTTACAATAAATAGAAAATTACATCATGTAATATAGATATAAAATCGAAAAAGGGGAAAACTAATGGTACAGAATAAGCAGAACCCTAGAAATCTTACTATGCTTACGGACTACTATCAAATTAATATGATGTATGCCCACTTTAAAAACGATCTCTTAGATAAAGAAGTCGTTTTTGATGTTTTTTATCGAAAGAATCCCTGTGGCGGAGGGTATGCAATCTTTGCTGGATTAGAACAAGTGGTTGAATACATCCAAAATATTCGATTTACTAAAGAAGATGTAGATTATTTGGCTACCGTACACGATTACGACCCTGATTTTTTACAATATTTATTGGATTTTCGCTTTACTGGAGAAATTTGGGCTGCTCCTGAAGGGACAATTGTTTTTCCAAATGAACCGATTTTAAAAGTTCGAACCAATGTGTTAGAAGCACAATTGATCGAAACGACCATACTTAACATTATTAATCACCAAACCTTAATTGCTACAAAAGCTTCTCGGGTTGTCTATGCTGCAGATGGTGATCCAGTTTTAGAGTTTGGTTTACGTCGAGCTCAAGGACCTGATGCTGGAATCTATGGGGCTCGTGCTGCTTATATTGGAGGAGTATCTGCTACCTCTAATGTCCTAGCTGGGAAAATGTTTTCGATTCCGATTAGAGGAACGCATGCTCATGCTTATGTTCAAAGTTATCCATCAGAATTGGAAGCATTCATCGCATTTGCCCAGGCCTTTCCTGATAATGCAAGTTTGTTGGTAGATACCTATGACACCCTAAATAGTGGTGTTCCTAATGCGATTAAAACGTTTAAAATGATGAAAGAGAGATTGGGAGACCAATTTCAAAACTTTGGGATCCGTTTAGACTCTGGAGACATGGCTTATTTGTCAAAACAAGCGAGAAAAATGCTAGATGAAGCTGGTTTTCCTGATGCCAAAATTGTTGCTTCGAATGATTTGGACGAATTATTAATACGAGATCTAAAGCTTCAAGGAGCGAAAATTGATATTTGGGGTGTAGGAACAAATTTAATCACCTCAAGAGATTGTCCATCATTAGGAGGCGTTTATAAGTTAGTAGCAGAAAAGGAAGGCGATCAACTCGTTCCAAAAATAAAGATCAGTGAGAATCCAGAAAAGATTACAACACCAGGATGCAAGAAGGTTGTTCGTTTTTATGATCGTTCGACGAAGAAAGCAATTCTTGATTTAATTATGTTAGAGGATGAGCCGATCCCTCAACAAGATTTTATCGCTTTTGACCCTATTAATATTTGGAAAAAGAAAATGATTCGCAATTTTGTCTCAAAAGAAATATTGATTCCTATTTTTCAATCTGGTCAACTCGTTTATTCTTTACCAACTTTGAAAGAAATCCGTGATTATGCAAAACAGGAATTACAAACCATTTCCGAAGAGATGAAACGACTACATAACCCTCATATTTACCATGTGGATTTATCCAAAAAATTATGGGATCTAAAATATGGATTATTAAATCAAGAAAGGAAAAGATAGACTAACTAAAAAGGAGATTCCGATGATATTGCAAATTCTTCTATCCAATTTTCCTTTAATGAGCGCTTTGGTTGCGATGGTCTTCGCGCAATTCTTAAAATTATTTACCCATTTATTATTTGAAAAGGAATGGGAGCCAATGATCATCTTTAGTAATGGAGGAATGCCGAGCTCTCATTCTGCATTTGTGAGTTCATTGTCTACAGCAATTGGATTAAAACATGGAATTCAATCTACAGAATTTTCTATTGCGATTGTTTTTTCTCTAATTACAATGTGGGATGCAGCGGGTATTCGTTATCAGGCTTCAAAGCATGCTCAATTACTGAATGTCTTAGTTCAAGATGTACAAACTCTTATTATGGATTTAAAACAAAAAAAGAAACAAGAACACAAACCTTTGAAGGAACTAATCGGCCATAAGCCATTAGAAGTATTTGTTGGTGCGATACTAGGAATTGTAATCGGATTTTATATGGAATACTGGTTCTATCGGTAAAGTCTAATTGCATAAACTAGGCTTTTTTTAAAAAATTTATTCTATAAGTTGTAGCTTTTGGGAGTGTATTTATACAAGGATAATGGAGCACGTTGGAATATAAACTTATTTTTATGTGATTCACAGAGGTTTCCCCAATCAAATAGGGGAACTCTATTTTTTTATTTTCTGAAAAATATGGTACAATGGTGAAATGGATGAATTGGTTTGAAGGATGAAAATAGATGAAAATACAACGGATTGGTTCTAGAGGAATTGTTTTTAGTTTTCCAGAATTAGATCAGGTGAATTTAGTTGCAATTTATGGTAAACAATTCACCTATTTGTGTGATACCTTTATCGGCTCAGAACCAATGGAAGAGATCAAGAAATTTTTCATTAAGGAAAACAGAAATCAACCTATTATCGTATTTAATTCGCATTGGGACTGGGATCATGTATGGGGGAATTGTGCATTTTCTGATTCCATCATTCTTTCCCATCAATACTGTAGAGAGAACCTTGAAAAAGGATTTTGGAGTGAGCTAGAGCGAAATAAGTCTTATATCCGGGGGGATGTAAAACCGCTTTTCCCTAATCTAGTATTTACAGAAGAAATTATGTTTGCTGAAGATCAAGTGAAGTTCTACCATACTCCTGGTCATACTAACGACTCAGCTAGTTGTTTTGATTTGGTTGATGGAACACTTTATGTTGGGGACAATGTGGAGTACCCGATACCCTATGTTTCACATCCAGATGTGAATACTTATATTCAAACATTAAAATCCTATATTGAGTTAGCTCCAAAAATAATCATTACTGGGCATGGGAATCGTTGGTCATTAGACTTAGTAAAAGATAATTTAAAGTATTTAAAGCAACTCGTTTCCGATCAGGAAATCGATCAGTCAGACTGGAACGAGGATATAATGCAACGTCACCAAGAAAATATGAAAATATGGAGGAAATTATGAGAAACGAACGTGAATTAGCACTAGATCTTATTCATTTTATCGATCATAGTCCAACTGCCTTTCATGTTGTAGCGAATATCAAGCAACAGCTTAATCAAAAGGGTTTCAAGGAGCTTGATTTTGGTCAACGATGGAATTTACAAAAAGGTGAAAAATACTATGTGACGAAAAATGACTCAGCTATTATTGCCTTTATTGTTGGAACAGGTGAAGTTGAAGAAGAAGGATTTAAAATCGTTGCTGCACATACAGATAGCCCTACTTTTCGAATTAAGCCAAATCCAGAAATGACAGCTGAAAATTATCTGAAATTGAATACGGAAATCTATGGGGGACCGATCCTAAACACTTGGTTGGACCGACCATTATCTTTAGCAGGTAGGGTAATGGTGAAGGGGGATCATCCTTTAAATCCTAAAACGATGTTCGTTAATATTGAGCGTCCTCTTTTAGTAATTCCAAATGTGGCTATTCATATGAATCGAAAGGTAAATGAGGGGATTCAATTAAATCCGCAAATTGATCTCCTTCCTATTATTGGTTTAATTAATGAGACCTTTGAAAAAGATCGATTTTTACATAAACTTCTAGGGAAAGAATTAAATATTTCAGAGGATGAAATTATCGACTTTGACTTGTTTCTATACGATACAACAAAAGGTACGTTAGTAGGACTGAATGAGGAATTGATCTCCATTGGTCGATTAGATAACCTAGCGATGGTTCATGCAGAAATAACGGCTATCGCAGATGCAAAAGTAACAAAAGCGACAAATGTAATGGTCTGTTTTGATAATGAGGAGATTGGCAGTCGGACGAAACAAGGGGCCAATGCGCCGATGCTTGCCAATGTTCTCGAACGAATCGTTCTTTCTTTAGGAAAGGAACGAGAGGATTATTTCCGGGCATTAGCCAAATCCTTTATGATTTCTGCAGATATGGCTCACGCTGTTCATCCTAACCATCCAGAAAAATACGACCCTGTGAATAAGCCGAAAATGAACGGTGGCCCCGTTATTAAGATCAATGCCAATCAAAATTACACGACAGACGCCGATTCCAATGCTGTGTATGAGCAGCTTTGCAAAGAAAATGGAATTCCTGTCCAGAAGTTTGTAAATCGATCCGATGAACGGGGCGGATCTACCATTGGGCCAATCTCCTCAACTCAAGTCGATATTCGTTCAATCGATATAGGAACCCCGATGTTAGCCATGCATTCCATTCGAGAATTAGCAGGAATTAAGGACCATCTTTATGTCGTTCAATCCTTTGATGCATTTTATAGATTATAAAGCATAATCATTTTAAAGGAGCTGTCTAAAAAGTCCATTTAAGTTGAAAATCCGCCAAAATTAAACCCCAAAGAATGCTATAAAATCAACATTCTTTGGGGTTGCTTTTTTTAGATTTCGGGGTTAATTACTACTTTTCGGACAGCCCCTTTTGTGTTATATTTTCTTACATTAAAAAATGAAACAAAGATATTCTCATCTTAAACTCTAGTATTTTTGTGACTAAATTTAAAAAAATAAAATTTTTTAAAGCGTTTTGTAACATTTGCTTTCTTTATATGTTATAATATCTAACATTATAATACTTTATTATAATAAAGGGAGGAAGAGTGTGATGGAAAAAATCAGTTTTATGTTAGACTCTGTATGGGTGATTATTGCTTCAGTGTTGGTGATTTTCATGCAGGCGGGATTTGCGTTATTAGAAGCAGGATCAACAAGAATGAAAAATGCTGGGCATATTGCAGGAAAACAAATCTTAAGTTTTGCCATTTCAACATTAGTCTTTTGGGCGTTTGGATTTGCAATTACCTTTGGCGAAGGAAATCAATGGTTTGGTACTAGTGGTTGGTTTTTAAAAGAAGGATCAGAGACAACTTTTGACTCTTTATCATGGGCTCATGTTCCACTATCTATCAAGTTTTTATTCCAATTAGCATTTGCTGCTGTTTCTTTGGCAATTGCATGGGGGGGATTCGCTGAACGAGCGAAATTATCGGTTTATTTTATCTTTGGTACATTATTTACGATATTTATTTATCCAGTTGTTGGACATTGGGTTTGGGGTGGAGGTTGGTTGGCACAGATTGGAATGCAAGATTTTGCTGGCTCAACCGTAGTTCATCTTCAAGGTGCGATTGCTGGTTTCATTGCGACATTACTTCTCGGTCCACGGATTGGTAAATTTAATCAAGATCGAACACCGAATCTTATTCCCGGTCACAACCAGGTCTACACTGTTTTAGGAGGAATTATTTTATGGGTTGGTTGGTTCGGGTTTAATGCAGGCAGTACAATGAGTACAACAGATGGATTTTTTGGATATGTCGCGTTAACGACTCATCTTGCAGCAGCAGCAGGAGCTTTAGCAGCATTAATTACCGCAAAAATAATGACAGGAAAAGCAGATGTATCAGCGATGGTAAATGGTGTTCTTGCAGCATTAGTTGCCATCACAGCTGCCTCTGCTTTTGTTGAACCTTGGGCAGCAATTGTCATTGGGGCAGTGGCAGGTTCCTTTACATTTTGGACGTCAATTTATTTTGAAAGAAAAGGAATTGATGATCCGATTTACGCTTTTTCCGTTCACGGGATTTCAGGAGTAATTGGAACGATTTCTACAGGTTTCTTTGCATCTCCGCGGTTAGTTGAAATTACTAAAATTGGTAAAGCAGGATTGTTTTATGGCGGAGGGTTTCATCAATTATGGGTACAAATCATCGGAGTTCTTGGAGCAGCGGTATATGTAACGATCGTTTCTTTTTTGATTCTAGGGGTTTTAAAACTAACTGTTGGTTTAAGGGTTACACCTGAACAAGAAATTTCGGGATTAGATATTAGTGAGCATGGGGCTTATGGTTACCCAGAGCATTTGGAGCTTTTGAATCATCATGTGAATAAAATAAAGATTAGCTAAAGCTAGTCTGAGGAGAAAATGGAATGGAACCATTATTTTTTGACGATTGGATCGTACGAATGAATCAGACGAGTACTCTTACAGAATTAGCTCAGATTAAACAAGAATTGTTTTCTAAAATTTCTGATGATTTTCCTTTAAAAGAAGAAATGGATGTTTTTCATCTATATCATATCTTAAGTCAGATTCATGACCAATTAACGAAGAAAGCCGTTTCTTTTGCAGAAAAACAAACGAAAGAAGAAAAAATTGGCTTGCCTCCTGAACGATATGCTTGGCTCACCATGGGAAGTGGTGGAAGGAAGGAACAAACAAATAGAGCCGATCAGGATAATGGGTTAATCTATTGTATTGGGAAAAACCAAAATCAAGAGCAAGTTGAACGTTTTGTTCAACGGTTTGCAGAACTTGCAGTTAATAATTTAATGGAACTTGGTTATCCCTTATGTCAAGGTAATGTAATGGCAACCAACCCTCGTTGGCAAAAAACATTCAATGGATGGAAAGAAACGATCACCTCTTTTTTAGATCAAGATTCAATGAATGATATTCGCTATATTTTTATTGCTGCTGATTTTAGAGTGGTTTATGGAGATCAAGAATTAGGGGATCAGTTACGTGAATGGATGTTAACTTTTATTCAAAACAATTCTCGTCTCTTAAAACGAATTGCGAACCATGTTCTAAGCTATGAGATTCCACTTGGCCTTTTTAGTCAATTCTATACAGAACGATGGGGTCCTTATGCTGGACAGTTTGACTTAAAATATGGTGCATATATTCCGTGGTTGAATATCATTCATTGGTTTTCCTTTTTTGCGGGGATAAAAGAAACCACCATCATTGATCGGTTAATTATTTTGAGAGATAAAGGAATCATATCAAGAAAAGAATTCCAAATCGCTATTCATTCATTTACTGTTTTATTACGTTTACGTTTTAATTCCCCTTTTCATCATATCGATCCAAAGCAGCTAACTAGCTCTGAACGTGTAGAATTAAAAAAAACGCTAAGAGGAATAAAAAAATTAAGACGAAGGATAAGGATCTTATCATATGGAACCTAATTGGAAACATTTCATCTCTCGTATGCTCTCTCTTGGTTTAAATCGAGAACAAATTCAAATCATTGGCCAGACAGATCTACCATTTTCTTTACAACAAGAACATATAATCCGCTCTCTATTGAAAGAAATACGACAAAAAAATGAAGATTCGTTAAGAAGAGATTTATCAAGTATTGATTATGTTGTAATTGATTCGGAAACGACAGGTTTTTTCCCAGATAAAGGTGACGAAATCATCTCTTTATCCGCTGTAAAAATTACAAATGGTAAAATAAGTCCAACTGTATTCTTTACTTATCTTTCTCCTACTCACCCAATCCCTACAAAGATTAGAGAATTAACAGGAATTGATGAAAAGGTTATTGCACATGCACCCAAAATTGAAGAGGTGATTCAAGAGTTTTTAACATTTATCGGTCAATCATGGATTGTTGGATTTCATATCAACCATGATCTTACATTTCTTAATGATTTTTTACTGAAAAATTATCAGTCAAAAATCGATCGTTCTGTATTTGAGATTCAACAAGTATTGCAAGTTGTAATACCTAACCATATGTTGAAAAGTCTAGATGAAGCTCTTGATTATTATTCGATTCCCATCTACCAACGACACCATGCACTAGATGATTCGATCATGATAGCAAATTTATGGCTTAAAATTTTAGAAGAATGTAAGAAGAAAGGAATCATTACTCTGTTTGATTTGTATTCCAGAATCTATAGTATTTCTAAGTGAATTATTATCGTTTCACCTTTATCGCTAAAGTGCATATGATATACCGTGATATTGGATAGTAATATCAATTTAGAAATACTATTTTCTCCTCTAGAAAGGATTGATGTGGATGTGTGGAATTACAGGTTGGATCGATTGGGAGCTTGATCTTTCGAATCATCGAGAAACGATTATCCAAATGGGGGAGACGATGAAACATCGTGGTCCGGATGCAAGTGGAGTATGGGTGAGTAAACGTGCAGCCTTAGCGCACACAAGATTAATTGTCATCGACCCTGAAGGTGGAAAACAGCCAATGATTCGCCAATACGGTGAAAATCAATATGTAATTACCTATAATGGTGAGTTATATAATACGAACGAACTGAGGAAAGAATTGGAATCCCTCGGACATCATTTTCATTCTCATTCAGATACCGAGGTATTATTAGTTTCCTATATTGAGTGGGGAGAAGAATGTGTTGAACATTTAAATGGTATTTTTGCTTTTGGAGTATGGGATGAACAAAAACAACAACTTTTTCTAGCCCGTGATCGTTTAGGGGTGAAACCCCTTTTCTATACAAAACAAGATCAACGATTAATTTATGGCTCAGAGATAAAAGCTCTACTCGCTCATCCTGATGTTCACCCTATTGTCGATTCCGAAGGACTTTCAGAAGTTTTTGGGTTAGGTCCATCCAGAACACCAGGGCACGGAGTATTTAAAGGAATTGAAGAATTACGCCCTGGGCATTCTTTATTATTTAGCAGACAGGGAATGAGAATACAACAATATTGGAAATTAGAGAGTAAGAAACATACAGATGATTTACAAACAACCATAGAAAAAGTTCGAGAACTTGTCATTGATGCTGTAAAAAGACAATTAGTCTCCGATGTGCCTGTTTGTACGTTTTTATCTGGAGGATTAGATTCAAGTTTTATATCTGCAATTGCAGCAGAGGTTTATCGACAAAACGGCAAAAAGTTGAATACTTATTCTGTTGACTATATTGGAAACGAAAAATATTTTAAAGAAAGTGAGTTTCAACCGAATTCCGACTTGAAATGGATAGAAAGAATGGTTGATTTTATTCAATCGAACCATCATTATGTGTTCTTAGATAATAACAAATTATTTGATTCACTTGTAGAGGCGGTAAGAGCAAGAGACTTACCGGGAATGGCCGACGTTGATTCATCCTTGTTTTTATTTAGCCAAGAAATAAAGAAAAATGCGACCGTTGCACTGTCAGGGGAGTGTGCAGATGAAATCTTTGGCGGATATCCTTGGTTTTATCGTCAAGCTGATTTAGGGTCCAATACGTTTCCTTGGTTACGATCTATTGAGCAGAGGGAAAGGATTTTAACCTCTGAATTACTCCAACAATTAAAAATTAAAGATTATGTAGATTTCAGATATCGACAAACATTACAGGAAGTACCACGTCTTGAAAATGAATCTAATGAACAACAAAAAATGAGAGAATTGTTTTATCTAAATATGACTTGGTTTATGGCAACTTTATTAGAACGTAAAGATCGAATGACGATGAGAACAGGATTAGAAGTTCGTGTTCCTTTTGCTGATCACCGATTAGTAGAGTATGTTTGGAATATTCCTTGGGAAATAAAAAACTTAGGGCATAGGGAGAAGGGACTTCTTAGAAAAGCATTAAAAGGTATATTGCCTGACGATGTGTTGTTTAGGAAAAAGAGTCCTTATCCTAAAACACACAATCCTACCTATACGTCACTAGTAAGTAAAAAGATGCTTGAGATTCTACACGATTCACAATCCCCAATTTTATCATTCATTGATCTACAGGTAGTTAAATCCTTAGCTCTAAATAAGAGTGAAGGAAATGAAATTCCTTGGTTTGGTCAATTAATGACTGGACCGCAACTATTAGCCTATTTAATTCAAGTTGATATTTGGTTAAAAGAATATAAAGTATCTATCGAACTGTAAAAATGCAAAGAAGGTCCTCCTATCTAAAAGGACCTTCTTCAATCTGTGTATCATTAATTCTCACTAGTTAGAGACAAGGCTTCGTTTCTTTTCTCGATTCACAATAATAATTCCAGCTATCACGAAGAGTAAAGCAAGAAAGATGAGAGAATGGATCTTTTCACCTAATAATAATGCGGAAAGTATCACACCAAATACAAGGATGAGAAACATATACATCGAGATAATACTTAGCTTGTGAAATTTTAACAAAGTATTCCAAAGAGCGAATCTACAGCAGATAAAAAAGACAAATAGAGTAACATTATATTGAAAAGAAAACCCTTCTTTCTTTAATGAACATAAAAAGAAAAGTTATTAGTGAAGCAAGAAAAAATCGATAGCCTGCAAAAAGAAGTTGTTCAAAAGTCTCATTCAGTTGAATGTCTAATAAGGGATAGCTGAGTTTAATAAAGGGAAACGCACTTCCCCATAAGTATGTAACAATAGTTACAATGACAACCATATCAACTATATCAACTGTATTCTTGAAAATGCAATCATACTTCATATGTTTTTTCCTTGCGAGAACTCATCTTCATCAGATAGGCTAGTCCTACAATGAAGAGAAAAGTAAATAGGTTAAGATAAAGTGAGTAGCTTTCAGGTATATAATGGTATAATCCGATTATTCCAAATAAGATAAAAATAATTGCAGCAAACCACTTTATTGTGTTGGTAGAGAATTTTTGGTTTAGCCATGCTCCAGCCCAAATGCCAATCCCGTCGGCAACGAGCATTCCTAATGTGGTACCGATAAGAACAAAGTAAGGAGATTGAAATTTTGCTGCTAAGGAAATAGTGGCTAATTGTGTTTTATCTCCAATCTCTGCTAGGAAAAAGGCAAGAGTTACAGATAAAATAGGTACATACTTTGAAAAGCGTTTTTCCTCTCCGTTTAATTTGTCCCCACGAATTGTCCAAAGCCCAAATAATATAAAGGAAGCAGCAGCAATGATTTGAATCGTATTTAGTGGAATGAATGTTGTTAACCACTCCCCAAGCGCAACGGCTAACCCATGATTAAAAATCGTTGCAATGAAGACACCGATCATCACCTGCTTAGCCGAATATTTAGATGCAAATGCCATTGCTAAGAGCTGAGTTTTATCCCCCATTTCAGCTAACGTAACAAATGCTAATGCAAAAAATAGAGATGACATTTTCTTTAACTCCCCCTTAAAGATATAACATGAAAAAGAGACTTTTAACACATCTAGTTGGCAAGATATCTACCAACACAATAGATGTGTTAAAAGTCTCGCTTTTGGTAGAAACCAAACATTGGAGCCAGGTGACAAAGATCACCAGTATGTTGACCCCAATAAACGATCATTCGTTAGCTACTCCCTTTTAACAATTTCATTGTAACATAATAAAAACAAGAGAAAAAGGGGTAAAAAACGGAGAAAGGATTGATTTTTAACGGTTTTTTAACCTATTTATAGTATTTTATATTATTATATTTTCTAAACTGTTTTATAAAAAAAGTGCTGATATTTATCATAGATTATAGTAAAATTAAAATGAATTCCACATGGAATTTTTTATTGAAAAATTATAAAGGAGGAGAAATTGATGGATCTTGTGACGTTGAGTCGGATTCAATTTGCTCTTACGGTTGGCTTCCATTTTCTTTTCGTTCCTTTAACATTAGGGCTCGTTATTTTGGTAGCCATCATGGAAACCCTCTATGTCAAGACAGACAACCCGGTTTATAAGAATATGGCTAAGTTCTGGGGGAAACTTTTTATTATTAATTTTGCATTAGGTGTCGTGACAGGTATTACGATGGAATTTCAATTCGGTACGAACTGGGCCAACTATTCGAAATACGTGGGTGATATTTTTGGAGCACCCCTTGCGATTGAGGCAACGGTTGCTTTCTTCTTAGAATCAACTTTCTTAGGATTATGGATTTATGGTTGGGATAAGGTCTCCAAGAAACTTCATGCATTTTCCATCTGGATGGTTGCACTAGGAACCAATCTGTCTGCGGTCTGGATCATTATTGCCAATGGTTGGATGCAACATCCTGTTGGTTATGTGATTCGTAATGGAAGAGCAGAATTGGTTGATTTCATGGCGGTTGTACTCAATAAATATGCATGGTTAACATTTTTCCATACAGTTTTATCTGGATATGTTTTATCCTCATTCTTTGTTTTAGGTATAAGTGCTTATCATCTGTTAAGAAAAAATCAGTTGGATTTCTTCAAAAAATCTTTTCAAATTGCTTTAGTATTTGCGATTTTTTCATCGATTATGGTTGCTGTTGTAGGTGATTCCAATGGTTCCAATGTGGCAGAGGTACAGCCTTCTAAATTTGCTGCGATGGAATCGATTTGGGAAACGCAAGAAGGTGCACCAATGTATTTACTCCAAATACCTAGTTGGAATAATGATGGGAATATAATCGAAGCGATTGGGATTCCTAAATTAACTAGCTTTTTGGCTTTTAAAGATCCGAATGCAAAAGTAATAGGATTAAATGACATTCCAAAAGAGGAGCGGCCACCTGTAGCGCTTGTTTTTTATGCATTTCGCATTATGGTGGGATTAGGTGTTTATTTTATTGTGATGTCATTACTAGGTTGGTATTTGAATCGAAAAGGAAAATTATTAGATTCACCTCTATATTTAAAAATGTTGCTTTATTCAATTCCACTTCCCTATCTCGCGATTAACCTAGGTTGGATGGTTGCAGAAGTAGGTAGGCAGCCTTGGATTGTTTATGGATTGATGAAAACGGTTGATGGAGTATCCCCCATCCCAATTTCTCAAGTATGGATGACATTAATCGGTGTAATTATTTTCTATTCGATATTAATTATCGCGGACATTTATCTTTTAGTTAAATATGCAAAGAAAGGGCCGGATTTTGATCAGCCTGTTCAAATTAACATCAGTACATCACCATCAATTCAAGCTTAGGGAAAGGGAGGTAAAAGGATGACCTATACAACATTAATAATCATTTGGTTTGCTTTATGGGGATTATTATGGGCAGTTTATTTTATGTTAGATGGATTTGACTTAGGCGTGGGGATGCTTTATCCTTTTCTAGCTAAAGATGAGAATGAACGGAAGTTGTTGCTTAATTCAATTGGTCCTTTCTGGGATGGTAATGAAGTTTGGTTAATCACAGCGGGTGGTGCTACTTTTGCTGCTTTTCCAACTACTTATGCCGTGATGTTCAGTTTCTTTTATCTACCGTTCATGTTAATTCTATTAGGATTAATTTTTCGCGGAACAGCGATTGAATTTATGAATAAAAGTGAAGGACAAACGTGGAAAGACCTATGGAAGTGGGCTTTAGCAGCTGGAAGTTTTCTTGTTGCCTTTTTATTTGGAGTTGCATTTGCCAATATTTTTCATGGGTTACCGATTGATGAACAAGGGTATCATGGTACTTTAATCTCATTACTTAATTCATATGGAATTCTTGGTGGGTTGCTATTTACAGGACTATTTATTCTTTCAGGTTCCATTTGGATTGGGATAAAAACTGATAATGAACTGTCTGAACGGGTGATGAATTTTTCGTCAAAAATGTGGTATGGGGTATTGGTTTTAGCGGTTATCTTTCTTGTTCAGACTTACTTTGAAACTTCTCTTTATGACATCTATATCGAAAATCCAATTTGGTTGATTGATTTAGCGATTGCTGTGATTTCTCTGTTGTTGACGAAAGTATTTATCAATAAGAAAGATGCGATCAAAGCCTTTATTACTCATTCACTACTTATTGTATCGACAACATTTTTTGGAATTATTGGACTCTATCCAAATATGCTTCCATCAAGTATTGATTCGAAGCATAGTCTTACAGTTTTCAATTCCGCTTCGAGTGAATATACCCTTAAAATTATGTTCATCGTTGCAATTATTTTTGTCCCTATCGTAATCTTTTACCAAATCATGATGTATAAAATTTTTTCTGGGAAAATAACAGAAAAAGATGCTCATTATTAGAATCAATGAAAAAGGTGTCCTACTTAATGGAGTAGGACACCTTTTTCATTCATGTGAGATATTGTAGCTTCAATAATTTCTAGAATGTCTTCATAACTAATAGAATCAATCCCATTTTTTAAAACCACAGGCATTTCTAATTCTTGAACAGTCAATAGCTCTTGTAGTTCAGGTAATACAAAGCGAACTAATGTTGATAATTTTACTGTTTCCATACTGGCTCACTCCTTGATGTTTTGTAGTTGCTTTGATTAATAAAAAATAAAAAATACAAAACACGAAGAACTTGATTTGCCAGAATGCCTTGTGATAATCCTATTATACTTCAATGTAGAATCATTGAATATAGATTTTATGGGAATATTTTAAGGACTTCACTTTTTTTAATTCTTATTTCTAGATTATGAGAATCATGGTAATATTATGAGAGTCGAAAGAACTTTGGAGGAATTACAATATGAATCTCAAACATTGGGATCTGAATCTAAGGGTTAGAATTATTGCTGAAACAATTAATAGTATTTTATTTTGGATGTTCTTTCCTTTCATGACATTATATTTTATTGATCAGTTTGGTGAACAATTAACAGGCACATTAATGATAATTCCTCCGATTCTAGGAGTAATCGCAAATCTTTTCGGGGGATCTGCTGCAGATCGTTTTGGGCGAAAACGAATGATGGTTTTTTCGTTAGGGGTACAAGCGATCGCGCTTTTCATTTTTGCCTTTTCTTTTTCACCATGGGTCGATTATTTGATATTCATAGGAATATCGATGATGGGAAGCATCTATCATCCTGCGAGTATGGCAATGGTTGCTGACCTAGTTCCTTTAGAGGAACGCAGGCCAATCTTTGCAGCTTTCTATACGGCTGTTAATTTGGGAGTTGTGATCGGACCGATTATTGGATCTTTTTTCTTTTTTAATTATCGGCAATACATGATTCTCATTTCTTCGATGATCACCTTTATGATATTCATCGTAATGGTGAAGGTTTTGCGGGAAACGCTGCCTTTAACGGCGAAGGATTCAACAAAGGGAAGGAATTTAACCGCTCAATTGAAAAATTATATGGTTATTTTTACAGATAGGGTATTTTTTCTTTACATGGTTGCAGGTATATTGATCTCGCAAGTCTTTATGCAGATGGACTTATACTTGGGGGTATATCTGAAGAAGTACGTACCGAGCCAAGTTATGAATCTGGGATTTTGGGAAATTCAAGTAACTGGCGAGAAGCTTTTTGGCTGGATGATCTCTGAAAATGGTCTTCTCGTTGTATTATTCACAGTCTGGGT
The DNA here is from genome assembly GCF_004342885.1 of Tepidibacillus fermentans. Classification (NCBI taxonomy): domain Bacteria; kingdom Bacillati; phylum Bacillota; class Bacilli; order Caryophanales; family Bacillaceae; genus Tepidibacillus; species Tepidibacillus fermentans. The sequence goes on along the minus strand of NZ_SMAB01000003.1, from coordinate 15,294 downwards.
GAGCCAGAAAATTAAAGCTTGGTCGGATGAAAAAGCATTGATTATCTCTTCGTTGTTATTTGGTTTAAGTTATTGGTTGATTGCATTTACTACCAATGTTTGGATATTGATTGGATTAATGGCGCTCTTTACATTAGCAGAACTGATTCGAACTCCAGTCATCCAGAATTTTATTACAGAAATGGCCCCAGAAGATCAAAGAGGTCAATATTTAGGTGCATCATCTCTTCAGTTTACTATTGGAAGAGCGATAGCACCTCTAGCAGTTACGTTAGCTGGATTTTTTCAACCGAGAATCATTTTAAGTGGAATCTTTATACTAAGTATCATTAGTGCCCTTTTATATAAATGGATGTTTATCATTTATCGAAAAAGGCAATTAGAACAAGGTGAATAGAAGAAGCAAGAAGAATATATGAAATAAAACCCCCCGTGTCGACCGACGGGGGGTTCAAGTTTCAAACAACTAAGTTTCCAATTTCTAACCTCTAACCTATTTGTTCCAAAATCTCATTGTACCATTTTCTTCAAGACTTATATGAAGTTTGTATGCTTCACTTAATATATGTGGTTCGTGTGCATAACCTGTAGCTTTTTCAGCTCTTTCCAGATAATCAAATAAATAATCTTTGTATGCAGGATGAGCACATTTTTTGATAATCTCACGTGCTCGATCTTTTGGTGCAAGCCCTCTTAAATCAGCAAGTCCTTGTTCAGTAACAAGCACATCAATATCATGTTCCGTATGGTCAACGTGAGGGACTTTTGGAACAACACCAGAAATACCAAATTCATCCGTTTTTGTCGGTCTGACAGATGGAGCATGCATAATTGAAATAAATGCGTTTCTTTCAAAATCACCAGAACCGCCAATGCCATTTATCATTCTGCTTCCACCAACATTGGTAGAGTTTGCATGTGCATAGATATCAAATTCAACAGGGGTGTTCATAGCTATAACTCCAAGTCTTCTAATCACTTCTGGATTATTTGATATTTGTTGTGGTCTCATTAGAACCATCTCTTTATATTTGTCAAACTTTTCCCACCATTCTGAAAAACCTTCGTTTGATAGCGAGAGAGATGTACAGTTGATATATTTACATTTGCCAGAATCAAGGAAAGGTAAAAATGTGTCCTGTAATACCTCTGTATATACAGTTAAGTTTTCAAATGGTGAATTTACGAGCCCGCCTACTACTGCATTTGCAATTGAACCAACTCCAGATTGAAGTGGTAGAAGGTTTTTAGGTAATCTACCAGCTTTTACTTCAGTGGTAAAAAAGTCGATAATATTATCGGCAATTGCCTGTGCTACTTCATCTGTACCTCTTAGTGCCCTACCGTTATCGGGTAATGTTGATTCAACGATAGCAATAATTTTACTCTTGTCAGTTGGACACCAGGGGGTACCTATTCTTTGTCTTAGATCAGTTATTGGTATAATTTTTCTATACGGTGGCAAGTCTGAAACAACAATATCATGCATACCTTCAAATGAGGGGAGTCCGGTATTTATTTCAACGATAATTTTGTCCGCTATGTCAATGATCTCAGGAGCTGAACCAACAGCACCTGTCAGAACAATGTTACCATCTTCGGTAATGGCAGAAGCCTCGATTATTGCAATATCAAGTTTCCCACCTTCATCTTTGGTATAAAACCCATATTTCAAATCTTGTGGAAACATTGAAAGGTGTTTATCGCCAAATTTAATTTTACCTGAATTGATCCCCTTAGCAATATTTTTACCTGTTTGGTATGGCCATCTTCTATCGATCATATCAAGAGTTGCCCATCTGTCTTCAGTTTCAGCACCAACTGATGCACCTGTAAACAGGTTGAATTTCCATTTCCCCTGAAGATTATTTTTTTCAACGTGATCAGCCAAAGCGATAGGCACAACTTTTGGATATCCAACTGGGGTAAACCCAGACCATCCGAGATTCACACTTCTCTTTCCAGCTCCAGCTTCCTCAAAAAATTTAATAGTGTCTTCTGGTTTCATAATCTTACTAAGTAAACTTTTGTCCCTAATACGATTTTCTAGTTCTGACATTTTTACTCACCCCATTAAATTAATATTTTTATACTAAATATTCATAATTTTAAGTTAAATTATAACATGTATATAGAAATTTAGAATACTTTTTTTAAAAAAAATATAAAACGTTTTCATTTTTTCATTAGAATAAAAAACCCCGTTTCAACGGGGCCTAAACTTTAAAAAAATCGTTTTACGTATGGATCATACAACCATTTAAATAATGTCCCTTTCATAAGAGCTTTATCTAGTGGGAATTGTTTTGTGTAATCTTGAGGAGGCAGGGGTATTCTTTTCACTGGTGGTATGGGAATAGGAGGGTAGGGTCTTCTTCTCAACATAAAAAACCTCCTTTCGGTTTAGGATGAAGATTAATCAAGAATATCGTCTGGTGTTACTTTGTTATTGGTAAAAATATCTTTTGTCTCTAAGATCTGACCTGGAAATAGTTTGTGACTTTTCTCTTCCCTTAAGATATAAAGAATCTCTCTAAAACGTTGGGAGTGGACGACTTCCCGTTCTCTTAAGAACTTAAGAGCATCAATTAATCCAGGATCATCTGTTAGATTGATTAAGTGTTGATACGTAGCACGAGCCTTTTCCTCAGCAGCAATATCCTCCATAATGTCGGCAATCGGGTCTCCTTTTGCTTGAATGTAAGAAGCAGTCCAAGGATTACCATTTGCATCCACATAAAATAATGCTTTCTCGTGATCGGCATAGTGGGAACCTAATCCTGCCATCCTCATCTCTTCTGGTGTTGCGCCTTTGGTTAGCTTATGAACCATCGTAGCAATCATTTCCAAATGACCTAATTCTTCTGTGCCTATATCGGTTAAAAGGGCTTTTGCCCGTTTGTTTGGCATACTATATCTTTGATTAAGATAACGTAGTGCTGCAGAAAGTTCGCCGTCTGGTCCACCATATTGGGTAATTAAGAACTTTGCAATGCCTAAATCCGGCCTTTCAATCCGAATTGGCCGTTGTAATTTTTTCTCATAAATCCACATTGTGCTTTTCCGCTCCTTTCTAATAGATTAATTCCCATGGCCATGGTTCTTCGACCCAGCGGGCTGGATTTTCTTGTGAATATTCATGGGTCAATGGACCAAATATACGCTCAAGTTGAGGTCGCATCATCATCATTTGGTAAGTGTACCGTTTGAAATCACATTGAGCTCTTTGATCAAATGGATGGGTATCTAGATAGAGCCTTACTTCAGCTGCAGCGAACTCTATCTCTTGATATTTGAGTAATAAGTCCATTGGTCTATTCACCAACAATTCCTCCTCTAATTGATCTCCATATCACGATATTCAGGTAGGCAAATAACTGTAACGGGGATATTTGCCTATTTGGAAGTGGGAGGGAATCCGATCATGAAATAGAAAAAGGGCTGTAGTCATAAAAAGTCAACAGCCCAATTTGTGAATCGTTTTTTATTTAATCCTTGCCATAAGAAACGTCATGAACGGGGTGCATAAATGTTCCGCTTTGTGCATTAATTCCTTTATGCAATTCCTTATTCTCAGTTGTTGCATGACCAAAATCATTTTTTTTGTCTACCCATTCATCTCCAGCCATAATTGCAGGATCTACATCCTTGCTCCAATGATCAAGAGGAGTATCTTTGGCCTCCATAGCTTTTTTAGCAAATTCTTTTTTTTCCTTTTTGTTCATAAAATCACCTCAAGAATAGTATGAAGAAAATCTACTAACTCTATGTAACAGAATAATTAAAATGTATAGGATTCACAAACTTTGTCAATGATGGAATATAACAGAAATATCATGTTTCATGATTGAAAGGGGTTTGTGAATGAAATTTCGAAAGACAGGATTTTTGTTACTTATTTTCTCTATCTTTTTTAGTTCTACTGTTTTTGCTAGAATGCTAGTATTTGATAATATTGAGCTGGAGACAGAAATCATGCAACCTTTCGAACCAACAATGATTGATTACCAAGTAAGTAATGGAGATACCTTATATTCAATTGGTAAAAAATACAATATCGATTGGAAAAAAATTGTAGAGTTAAACCCAGGTATTGATCCTTTAGCTCTTGTAATAGGTAGTACGATCAAAATTCCTAACCAGCAAGAAGTGTTAAATGCCACAGCTTTAAATGAAACGCAAAACCTTGAACAAGAGTCACAAACCAGTGTTTATGAAATTAAAAGGGGTGATACCTTATGGGAGATTGCCCAAAAATACCGTATAACCGTAGACGCTATTCTTCGTATGAATCCTAATGTAAAAGCAAACGCTCTTGCTATTGGATCAACAATAAAATTACCGAAAAATGACGTTGCAACAATGAGTTCAGTAAGTCGATCTCAAAGAAAAATATTAGGATTCTATACTCTAACCGCCTATACTGCTGGACCAGAATCTACAGGGAAACGACCAGGTGATCCAGGTTACGGTATCACTGCTTCTGGAGCAAGGGCAAAAGAGGGAGTAACGGTTGCAGTTGACCCACGAGTGATTCCGATTGGTTCAAGGATCTATATTGAGGGAATGGGCTATCGAATTGCACAAGATACAGGTGGGGCAATTAAGGGAAATAAAATTGACGTCTATTTTGAAAATGTAGATGACGCATTAGAATTTGGGGTCAAAAGAAATGTTCGAGTCGAGATTTTTGAATAAAATGAATTTAAGCTTTGGCATTTGTTGTCAAAGCTTTTTTATTGGTGTTATTCTAAAAAAAGACAAGTAAGAAGAAAAGAGAATTAAAAAATGGACAAAATCGCTGCGATTGTACCGAACGAAACCCCGTTTTCTAAATATGAATTCCTTACATTATCCATCGATGAAAATGGCTCGATCTATTTTCAATCTGAATTTCATTTTTCGAGATTACCATTGCGAAATGAAGATGAACTCATTCAGCAACTGAAGGCAAATGTGATCAATGTCATTGTGATTAAACCATCATTACAATTAAAATCAATATATCATTTAAGTCGAGAGGTAATAGAGCAAAATCCCGATGAATGCTATTTGAACTTAGGATTTGTCAATAGTTTACAACAAATTCAAAAAGAACGAGAGTTATGGAGAGTTCAAATGCAAGATCAGTTAAAAAAATATATTAGGGGTATTGATGGACCTTGTGAAAAAGTTTATAAACCTCAATTGCTCGATGTTTTCGTCATGGCGTTATCTACAATCAAAAATCTTTTGAGAAGTCAAAAATAATAATTGCATATCTTTGGATTATTGTCTATCCTTAAATTAAGATGCTTTGTGAAAAAATCCGCAAAGATTTTTATGTAAAAGAAATGTACAAAAAACAACCAAACTATTTCGTTAATTATTCAGGGAGAGGATGTGAAACAACATGCATTATGTCGTATTTGTTAAGCAAGTTCCTGACACCAGTGTCGTTAAATTGGATCCTGTGACAAATACACTTGATCGCAGTAGTGCTCCATCAATTATTAACCCTTACGATGCACATGCAGTTGAAGAAGCAGTACGATTGAAACAAAAATACGGTGGTAAAGTGACAGTCATTTCCATGGGACCTCCTATGGCCGTCAGTACCATTAAGAAATGTATCGAATTAGGTGCAGATGAAGGTTACCTTATTTCGGACCGTGCATTTGCAGGATCAGATACATTAGCGACTAGTTATGCATTAACTCAAGCTCTAAAAAAAGTAATGGAAAAAGAACCAGTTGACCTAATTTTTGCTGGTAAGCAAGCTATTGACGGGGATACTGCACAGGTAGGGCCTGGAGTGGCAAGAAGATTAGGGATTCCTGTGTTAACCCAAGTGGATCAGATTGAGAGTTTTTCAGTCAATGACCGTACCATTCGTGTTCAGCGTAAAATTGAAGATGGGCACGAAATTGTTGAATCAAAATTACCTTGTTTATTAACGGTTGAAAAAGAGATCAATGAGTTAACCTATTCTCCTTTGCCGAATATGATTCGAGCTGCAAAATATCAGCCGATCGTTTGGACAACAAACGATATTGAAGTTGATCGAAATCAATTAGGATTAAAAGGCTCCCCAACAGTTGTTGGTAAGATTTTCGCTCCACCTAAGCAATCGGGAGGAGAGAGAATCGAAGGAACTGCGGATGAAAAAGTAGCAAAAGTCATAGATAAACTATTAAACGTTCATGGTTTGTTTGCTAAGGAAGGAGTGTAGGAAATGGCTGTATCTATCTCAACTCTTTGTATTTCTTGTGGTGCTTGTGTTGATACTTGCCCGCATGAGGCTCTTTTCTTAGGGGATACGAAAGCAGAAGTCATTCCTGATAAATGTGTAGAATGCGGAGAGTGCATTGAAGTTTGTCCTACAAATGCCATTACCTTACCTGAGGGAGTAAAACCAGCTGCTGCATCAGAACCAGTCGTTGAACCTAAGGAACAAAAAATAGAAACAAAAGCAGAAGTGGATGAAAAACCAGCTCAAGTAGCTCAGGTGATTGAGAAACCAGCTGTGAAACTACCAGAATCTGAGTATCAGGGTGTTTGGATTTATATCGAACAACGAAATGGGAAAATTGCTCCTGTATCTCTTGAATTGCTAGGAGAAGGTAGAAAACTAGCAGATAAATTAGGTGTAGAATTAGCAGGTGTATTACTAGGAAATAATGTTCGACACCTTACCAAAACATTATATGAGCATGGAGCCGATACAGTATATCTAATGGATGATCCAGTATTAGATCAGTATCGTTCAGAAGCTTACCAAGTCGGTGTTGTAGATTTCGTTCGAAAATATAAACCAGAAATTCTCTTATTTGGTGCAACTGCAATCGGTCGTGACCTAGCAAGTACAGTTGCAACTGAATTAGGGACAGGGTTAACAGCAGATACAACACGTCTTGATATTGATATGCAAAATCGTTTACTTGAAGCTTCCCGTCCAGCAATGGGTGGTAACATCATGGCAACCATTCTATGTAAAGTTCAGAGACCACAAATGGCATCTGTTCGTCCTAAGGTGTTTAAAGCAATTCAACCAATAGCAGGACGTACAGGTAACCTGATCGAGGAAAAAATTAATGTAAAAGAAGCAGATTTAAGAACAAAAGTGATTAGTGTTGCTCTTGACGTTAGTGATAAAATTCGCCTTTCTGATGCTGATATCATCGTTGCTGGTGGTAAAGGGTTACAAGATGAGAAAGGCTTCAGACTTGTTCATGAACTAGCTGAGGTATTAGGTGCAGCTGTTGGAGCTAGTCGCGACGCTGTAGAAGCTGGTTGGGCTAGTCACTCACAACAAGTTGGACAGACGGGAACAACAGTAGCTCCAAAGTTATATTTTGCAATTGGTATTTCAGGAGCTGTGCAACATACGGTTGGTATGGAAAACTCTGAAATCGTAGTAGCCATTAATAAAGATCCAAATGCACAGATCTTTGAAAAGTGTACATATGCGATTGTAGGGGATGCATTCGAGATTGTTCCTAAGTTCATTGAAGAGTTTAAGAAATTAAAGCAGGGTGGGGAGAGAAAACATGGCTGAGAAATTTGATGTGATTGTTGTCGGTGCCGGTCCTGCTGGCTCTTCAGCTGCTTATACTTTGGCAAAAGCGGGACTTAATGTCATTATGTTTGAACGTGGGGAATACCCAGGTGCTAAGAACGTCATGGGTGGTGTGATGTATCGCCATCAATTACAAGAAATTATTCCAGACTTCATCGAGCAGGGAGCACCATTTGAACGACCAATCGTTGAACAACGGTTTTGGATGCTTGATGAGCAATCCGTATTCCAGGCTGGTTATAAGGGATTGGAGTGGGCAGAAGCCCCTTACAATAACTTTACCGTACTACGGGCTAAATTTGATCAATGGTTTGCAGGAAAAGCAGTAGAACAAGGTGCACTACTCATCAATGAAACGGTTGTGACGGAAGCAATTGTCGAAGATGGTAAAGTGATTGGTGTTCGGACAGATCGACCAGATGGAGATGTGTATGCAGATATCGTTATTTTGGCTGACGGTGTCAACTCCTTATTAGCGAAGCAACTAGGGTTTCATAAAGAATTAAGACCGGATGAAGTGGCACTTGCTGTCATGCAGGTTATTAATCTTCCTTCTGAGAAAATTGAAGAACGCTTTAACTTAGAACCGAACCAAGGTGCAACGATCGAAATTTTCGGTGATTCAACAAAGGGGCTTCTTGGTACTTCCTTTATTTATACGAATAAGGAAAGCATCAGTATCGGTGTTGGAACATTGTTATCTGGACTCATGAAACATCAATTGCGTCCTTACGAATTACTCGAAACATTGAAACAACATCCAATGGTGCGCAAATTGATTGAAGGCGGAGAGCCAAAAGAATACCTAGCACACTTAATTCCTGAAGGTGGTTATCATTCGATTCCAAAATTAGTAGGTCATGGTGTGATGGTTGTTGGCGATGCGGCACAACTTGTGAATGGTATCCATAGAGAAGGTTCCAACTTAGCGATGGCTTCTGGTCGATTGGCTGCAGAAACAGCAATCTTAGCGAAACAAGTGGGAGACTATTCTGAAAATATGTTAGATACGTACCGAATGAAGTTAATGAAAAGCTTCATTGGTCAAGACTTGAAGAAATACAAAGATGCTGCTCATACACTTGATCGTCATCCACAGTACTTCAAAGAATTCATACCTATGATCAATCGTGCTGCTAGTGAAATTTTCACTGTAGATGGTGCTTCTAAGTGGGAGAAACAAAAGAGAATCTTAGGTATGGTTCAAGAAAGAGGGACTGTGAATACCATTCGTGACCTATACCGAGTATGGAAGGTGATGAAATAATGGCTCAACCGCTAAAGAAAGTAAATGTCGATGATCTTCAGTACCTGACTCGATTTGTATCAGATAAAGAATCTCATCTTGTGATTAAAGATCACAATATCTGTAAAACGAAATGTAAAGAAAAATACTGCACATTCTTCTGCCCAGCGCAAGTATATAAATGGGAAGGAGAAAGAATGTTTGTCGGTTTTGAAGGATGCCATGAATGTGGTAGCTGCCGAATCGGCTGTCCATATGATAATATTGAATGGAAATATCCTAAAGGCGGTTTAGGGGTCGTATTTCGACTTGCATAAATATCTTAAGAAAGGAAACGATATACATTGTAGTATTTCGTTTCCTTTCTTTTTTCTAAAAATGTTATACTAAAGTTTAGGAAACAGTTTGCAATATTACTTTTTTTTAGTATAATAATACCTAATGGGGTATTTGTTTCCGATAATTGGAGGTGTTAGAGTGAAAGTAGCTGTTGCGGTATTACCGAATGGAAAGGTCAATACGCATTTTGGAAGAGCTAACAAATTAGCACTAGCAACCATTGAAAATGGGCAAATTACCAAATGGGAAGAGGTTGCTGTTCCATTTGCGGAAACACATGGTAACCATGATCACCATCACGATCACGATCATGAACATCATCACCATGCACCAGGTCATCATGAAGGTATTAAGAATTGGTTAGTGGATCATGAAGTAGATATGGTCCTTTTAGATCATGCTGGCCCAGGAATGCAAAAGGTAATGAGTGAGACAGATATTAAGATTGTTGTTGGTGCAAAAGGGAATGCAAAGGAAGCTGTTCAAGCTCTAATTGATCAAGGATTTGCCAAGTAAATAAATGATGGATGTATAATGTTTTATTATACATATTTAGATTAAATATCCATCAAATTGGAAAGCTAGGGTTAGGCTTTCTTTGACAAATTTAGTAAAGGAGATGAGAAAGTGGCTAAGATTGACGAAAGAGATAAAGAAACAATTCGCAATATGTTTAGCGAACAAATGAAGGGTAAGACCCATATCCGTTTCTTTAGCTCAAAAAGTGGCTGTGATTATTGCGAAGACACACAAGAAATCTTAGAGGAACTTGCTGCACTTACTGATAAAATTGACTTACAAATTCTCGACAAAGACCAAAACACTGAAGAAGTAAGTCGTTATCAAGTTGACAAGTTTCCTGCTATTGTTTTTGTTAAAGAAGACGGTACGGATACTGGGGTACGCTTCTATGGAATTCCTTCAGGTTACGAGTTTAGTACACTTATTGAGGATATCATTGATATTGCCAATAATAAAACAGGTTTATCTCAGTCTACGATTGACCAATTAAAGAATATTACTCAGGACGTTACCATTTCTGTTTTCGTAACCCCTACCTGACCATACTGCCCTCGCGCAGTTCGCGTGGCTCATCATATGGCTATGGTCAACCCACATATACGTGGTGAAATGATTGAAGCTATGGAATTCCCAGAATTATCGAGTAGACATAACGTAATGGGTGTTCCAAAGACTGTGATTAATGATGGTGCAGCTGAACAAGAAGGAGCTGTTCCAGAAGAAGTCATTCTGCAAAAAATTCTTGCTTCAATTAAATAATGAAGAAAAGCATCCGATTTATGGATGCTTTTTTAACTTAATAAAAAAGTACAAGAATTTGGTAGCAATAGTTCTGATGTGGCTTATATGTTTCAACGTTGCTTCTAACCTATCGGCTTTCCTTGAATAAACGGTCGGTAGGAAAGCTCGTTCGCTAAAGTCGTAGCTTATGAAACATATAAGCATATTCATAAAATAAACTTCAACAAGCTTTTATCCAAGCTAACTTCTAAAAAAATGTAATAATCTCTGAAAGAAATTTTCCTTTTTTGGTAATGTTCTTTTTCTATGAGTGTCATATGCTTTTTCTTGTTTTTGTTTCAATTGGTTAGATAAATTAACAGCTTTCCCAATGTTGATTTCTCCATACCCAAAATATGGATCTTTTCCCCGCATTCCTAAATCCGTTGCCGTTTTTGTAATGATACTGATAATTTCTCGATTCGTAAGCATTGGATTATCAGATTTAATTAAAGCAGCTAGGGCGGCAACATGTGGACTAGCCATTGATGTACCCGATAAAGCTGCATATCGATTGTTTGGATAAGTACTTGCTATATTGACCCCAGGGGCAACGACATCGACATCATCACCATAATTTGAAAACTCTGCTCGTTGTTGATTTGGATCAACTGCTGAGACACCGATTACTTCTGGATAAGCAGCAGGATAACCCAATTGATCCGTATTGTCATTGCCTGTAGCTGCAATTAACACAACGTTTTTCGAAAAGGCATAACGAATCGCATCGTGTAAGTATTTGGACTCCGCATAATTACCAAGACTAAGATTAATTACATCAGCACCATGATCGGTAGCCCAAATAATTCCTTGAGCAACATCAAATAAAGTTCCTGCGCCTGATTGATCTAATACCTTAATCGGCATGATTTTATTATACCAAGTAATTCCAGCAATTCCTTGTCCATTATTGGTATTGGCTGAAATAATTCCTGCCACATGTGTACCATGACCATCGTCATCCATTGGTAAACGGTTGGGATTTATTACATTATAGCCTTTCACTAATTTGCCTTGAAATTCAGGATGATTAAGATCAACCCCTGTATCAACAACAGCAACGATGATGTCCTTGTTACCTTTGGTAAAATTCCAACCTTGTTCTGTATCGATGTTTGGTAAGTTCCATTGATAATCCAAATATAATCGATCATTTGGAATAAAAGATTGACGATTTTGTGAAGGTTTTTTATCTAATTCATTCGTCAGATAAATAAAATGCGGTTCCACATATTCTATTCTTGAATCTTTTTCGAGGATGGTGATTAATTTTTTCGTACTTCTTGTTGGACAATAGACAATCATTGTGTGATCCTGCTTTTTCTTTAGTTGCAATTGGTATTGATTTAAGAAGAGCTGTAGTTCTTTCTGATTCGGTATTTTTTTAAATTTAATCAGGACTTCATTTTGAATATAATGACTGATTCCTTTGGTTTCGGCATTTGGTTTAAGATCGGGGAGATTTTGTTCGATATCTAAACTTAATTTTTTTCTTGGTTGATACTGTGTCGGTATCGTTTCCCATTTATGATTTTGAAGATGGGTTACAGTATACATCCTCGATTGTTGTTTCACATGAATATGAGAAGGAAGTTCTTCATCAATCTTAAAGACATAATGGCTGATTCTAGCACCTTGACGGATGGGGATATCTAAATTCGTAAAAGGTTTTCCATTTTGAAAATAAATTGGTGATTGCTTCACCTTTATCAAGTTTCGATCCATGAAAGACTGAAAAGAAAGCATCTGCTCTTTATAAGTGTGTAGAAAGTGAACATTAGGATATTGTTTTTGAATGTTTTCAATTGCCTGATTTTGATTAGTTTTTAACTGCATTTTCAAATCGGTAACCAATTGCTGAAACATGATCTGCCTTGTTAAGTGTGTATCTTGAGCGATATATTGATTTTCTGCCTTTTTCTCAACACGATCAGATACCTTTTGATTTTGCTGTTTTATGATTCTTTGATTTGGAGTTGTATAGTGAATGGTTAAGATAAAAAGAAGGTAAGTAATCGCTGTAATTCTTAATATTAAGCGCATGAAGATCACTGCCTTTCGTTATGCTTTCTATTCGTATATTAGTTTCTGAAAGGCAACTTACTTTTATAATGGTGAAAAATAGAAAAAGCATAGCCAAGCTGCTATGCTTCTAAAATGTTTTTAAGGCTTTATGAGATCGTTTGAAGTTGGTTAATTCGTTCTAGAATAAATTGGCTGATTGAGTCTACAGCATTATTTAAATCATCACTATAGACTTCAAAAAATGGTCCATTATACTGATCAGTTGCGTATTGGTATCGTGGGTCATAATAGTGTTGTAAAAGCAATTTTGCGACCGTATAAAAATCATTCATCTCAAGTGATTGACGAATAAGGGGTCGAACATCAGTAGGCAATTTTCGTTCAATTCGGTCAATCGCTGCCACGAATGATTCTTTATATTGTTCAGGTTGATAATCTTCTAAAATCCTGCTTATTCTTGTATCAATCGATGCATGAACAAGAATATGTTGCCCTTTTTCTTTTGCATCCATGATATGATCAGGTATGATAATTTTCCCAATTCGTTTACTTTCAGCCTCAAGGATAACAGCATCCGCTTTTTGGATTTCTTTTAAAGCTTCATATAATTTAGAGTCGAACATTTTTTGATTCACGGGATTGATTCCAATCGCACCAAAAGCGGAACCACGATGTCCGGCAAGCCCTTCTAAATCTAAAATGGTAAAACCTCTCTCTTTTAATCGATATAAAAGTTGCGTTTTTCCTACTCCTGTCATTCCATGTAAAACAAATGTAGGAACATCAATTGTCATAAATGGAATTCTTCCAAGAATATACTCACGATATGAACGATATCCACCTTCTAAGCGGTAGCTACCCTCATAAACTAAACCATAAAAAGTTGCCATGGATTTACTTCTCATTCCACCACGCCAACAAAAAAATAACGGATATTGCCTTTCCTTTAAAGATTCTCTGACTTGTTTCATGAGAGAGGGGATTTTTGGTGATACAATTTCTAATCCCAATTCCCTAGCGTAGTTTGGGCCTTTTTGTTTATATACTGTTCCAACCTTTGCTCTTTCTTCATTGTTAAATAATGGAATATTAATGGCCCCTGGTATAGATGCTTCCACAAATTCTCCTTCTGATCGAACATCAATAAGAAGATATTTAGGATCATTTTCAATCTCTTTATATTTAACATCAGTAAACACGAATCGTCACCTCGAAAATTCGTTCAAACAGTACTCTATATTATATCATGATTCATCAATAAAAACCAAAAGAACCCTTTTTTGCGAAAAAGATTCATCATAATTTCATCGTAAAAAGAAGATGCTAATCATGAGGAGATAATATGCCAGTTGCAATTTGGTCATAGGCATAGATCAAGCTAACACATAAGAGACCCATTATCTCATACCTTGAAAAAAGGATTTAGAGGTGAAGGAGGATCTTAATGAGAAATAAAGCGCACGACTTTCCTGGACCCAGAAAGTTAGAAAATCCAAGAGCAAAAACGACTGCATTACGTCCAAACGGCACTATTAATACGGATCCTAAAGGGAAATTAAAAGATAATCGTTAAAAAAGGTTACGGGTTCTTCCGTAACCTTTTATTTTGGGCATATTGATCAATGATTCTTTTTGCTTCTTTCCAAGAATGAATACGAATTACATTATTGGGTAATTGTCCTTGATTATATGGTGTATCAAACAAAAGGATCGGAATTTGAAGTTTTTGCCCCATTGTTCGAGCCGCATCATAATGATCTTCGAGAAAAAGGTCAACTTGGTATTTAATGGCTTGGTCGCATTTAAATGCATTTCCTGTCATAACTACACGATCAAAAGGGATTTGATTGCTCTCGAACCATTTCATCGTTGGTTCACGATACTCTTCTGAACGTGCTGTAATATAGATCAAACGATAATTCTTTTGTAAGTCAAGAAGAACTTCTTTTGCATCTTTTGCTAATGGTGCGTTTTGATATACACTTGCACCATATTTTGAATGCCATTTTTCGTATTCTTCCTCTGTGATATGATAAATCTTTAAAATATCGTAGGTCGTTATATCTTCCATTTTAAAATTTTGCTTAAAATACTGATTTAAATGGGGGATGAAAGTAAATGGATCTGTAACTGTTCCATCTATATCGATCCCAAGGGTAAATTCTCTCTCCATAAAGACACCTCATAGGTAGAAATTAAAAAAGCACCATATAAATGTAATGATAGTACCTAGTATGAAAAAAAATGTCAATAATTAATTCTAATATTTACCCAAGATAAATGAATACTAAAGATAGAACTGTATTTGATCAACTATCGAATGGAGGAGTTCCATGTCTGATAAAAAGAAAATTACAGTTCTAAAGAACTATAGGCCATTAACTGACGAGGAATTAGCTGCAGAATTAACTCCAACTTTTAATCAGAAGGTAATACCAACTGCCAAAAGAGATGACCGAAATCAGATTGAAAAGATCAATGAACGTGATGGAGTAACAAACAGATCTGGTATTGCCTTAGTAGGGGTTATCCTATCTATCCTATCCTTGTTTATTTTACCTTATCTGTTAGCCCCGATTGGAATTGTTTTAGGATATCTTGGATATCGGAACGGGGATCAAACAGTTGGTATGTGGGCGATGGGGCTTGGAGGAGTTGGATTAATAGGCACTCTCATCATGACGGCCATAGTGTACTAAACTTTATTAAGGCACCTCGATGAGGTGCCTTCAGACTGTCGACAAACCCCAACTCAAATGCTTCATTTGAGTTGGGATTTGTCTTTTTTTGCTCATCATTTTCTAAGATTCTTATCTTATTTAGG